>NZ_BOVJ01000068.1 GCF_018403665.1 Paenibacillus cisolokensis | reverse complement strand
CGATTATACAGTTTTTTTGATCCGTTCAAGCCAGACAAGCGAGATTTTCCAAAAATTACTGTATTTTTGCAAAATTTCGCGCCATAGTCATCTATTCGGGCCAAAATTCCTGCACTTTTGCAGGCTTTTCGCAAAAGCAAAGCAAGCAATCTGCCAGGAAACGGGGGGCTGAATGTGGGGCGGGTCAACGGGCACTTGACGCCGTCTTAATTCCTTTGTACCGGATGAAGATGTTCGACCGATTTATAGCGTTCGTCATACTGAATGAGATCGCTCACGGTTACAAATTTATAGCCCTGCTCCTTGAGTGCGGGAATAATGATTTTTAAGGCCTCAACCGTCTGCATACTGCCTATCACATGGTCATGAAACAAAATAATGTCGCCGTTGCGGATGTTGCCCAGCACTTTGTTCACGATTTTGTAGGTGCCGGGACGGGCCCAGTCGCGCGTATCCTGATGCCAGGACCACATGACGGTCAACAAGCCCTCCTTGCGGCTCTCCCGCACGAGCGTTTCGTTGTATATCCCGCCGGGAGGCCGATAAAGGCGCGGCCGTTGACCGGTGACCTCCAAAATAATGTTCTGCGTCTTCCGAATCTCTTCCATCATAAACGGTATCGACTTGCTTTTATTCATGGAATGACTGTACGTATGGTTGGCAATTTCATGCCCTTCGCGCATTTCTCTAAGTACCAAATCCGGATAACGCTCCACCTTTTTCCAAGAACGAAAAAAGTCGCTTTTGCATCGTACTGCTTCAGCAAATCCAGAATCAAAGCCGTACGTGTAGCATCCGGGCCGTCGTCAAACGTAAGGGCGACAACCTTTTTATCGGTTGGCACCTCCCATAAAATGTCGCCTCTCGATTCATAGTAAGCCCGATTTTTGACGACATTCGGTGCTGTCTTCTCCGCTCGAACTTTCGCATGCGGCGGTATCGTAAGGCAGACAGCCAGCATTATCCCTATCCATTTCAGGCAAGAGCGGTGCAATGGGTTTCCCCCTCCTTGCTGCATCAATCACGTCAATATCATTATCCCCCTGCCGCGAAAAAAACATTTTGCACTATTTGCCATGCAATAAAAAAAGCTTTCCAGATCCGCGATCCGAAAAGCCGTTTTGTCGATATGCGCGTAGAGGGACTTGAACCCCCACGGTCTCCCGCCAGAACCTAAATCTGGTGCGTCTGCCAATTCCGCCATACGCGCGCAGAATTAACGTTTTCGCCCGTTTTGCACCGCATCTTTTCGGTATGTCACGCCAGACTCTTCGTTAGGCGTCCGGAAAGTGCTGCGGTAGAATACAGACGAGGGCGCGATCCCTAACCGCGTCTTTTTACAGTCTAGGCGAAACGGGAACGGAAGTCAAGCGGCACGTATCACTTCGTCACTTCAACGCAATTGTCCGCCTTATTCCACGTTACTTTTGCGCCAAGATTCTCCGCTACAACACGGACGGGAACGTATGTCACGCCGTTCTTCGCATCGAGCAAGCCGTCAGCGACTTTTTTACCGTTTACCTTTACGCTGATTTTGTCCATTTCGTTGTTCCCGTCCTTTTCCGTCAGTTTTTCCGCAACCATTCGTTTAAACTCGGTCCAGCCCGTCCATTTGCCGCCGTCGTACATTAAGCGCGGACAGATTTTGCCGGACCAGTCGTAATGCCGGCGCAATCGATCAACGCCCCAACCGCGCTCTTTCAGCAGTTTTGCAACGAGAGCGGCCGCATTATCGAGCGTCTTCGCGTAGTTGCCGCTTTCGCATATTTCTACGCCGATCGACGTCATATTGCCGGCCGTAGTACCGGAATGAATCGCGCGCTCATCCAGCGGTACGCACTCGATCGCTTCGTTTTCGTCGACGACGATATGGTACGAGGCCGCTACGTTATTGGACGGATTCGTCAGCCAGGTGCGCTCATTTCTCGCGGTCGATCGGGGGTTGCCCGTATTGTGTATCGTGATTGTCGTCGGCGTAATCCGTTGACCATTACGGCGATTGCACGGCGTCGAGCGCGGAATATGGTCGACTACGTACCTCATTTCGTACCGCCTTCGTTTCCTTTACGTTTCAACACTTCGATCACGTCGCGCAGTTTATCGGGCAGCGGCAGGCCGGACCGGCCGAGATTTTCCGTAATGCTGACGAGTTCGTTCGCGATATAAAAGTAGACTGCCGCCGACATAACGATTGCGTCCGTTTCCATCAGCACGTCAATACGGTGCGTGAGGATAATGACGAGCAACATCAGCCCTTTTTCGCCAGACCAGCGGACCCGACCGCCGAACTAAGACCGCGCCCCTCTTTAATCGACGCATATACGCCGGTTACGACGTCAACACCGATCGCAAACAGGAGAAACGTTAGCGCCTCCGTCCAATGACCGAACGCGAACGTAGCAAAAGCGCCCACGATGCCCGCGACGGAGCCCGCCCCGAAGTTTACCGAATTCATTTCGCGTCAGCCCCTTCGTTTAGTTTCACGAGTGCTTCGTCAATGGACGCGCGGACTTCCGTTAAAATTTCGTGCTTTTTATCGGAGTGAATCTGAATAAACGCGCTGATTACGTTATTGATTTCGGCGACTGGTTCGCCGGCGTCTACGATAATTTCGAGTTTGTGCGTAATTTTCGCCACACTACCGTCTCCTTTCGGAAAATAAAAAAGACCGCCAATATGACGGTCTGTAATCGCTAGGTATACGTTATTCCAACGCGGCCAATTGCGCTTCGAGTTCGGCGATTTCCGCTTCGAGTTGCTTAATTTTCGCTTGGTCACGTTCCATTTCGGCAACGATCTTCGCATATTGCTCCGTTTCTTCGAACGGGATTTTACCGTTTGTGGTGACTAGTTCGTCGGTATTGTCGATGATTGACTGATTTAACGCTAGACGCTCTTTCGCTTTTTCGATCTCCCGCTTGCGAGAGTTGATTTCTGTCTCTAAATTGGACTTTTTCGCCATTATTTCGGGATTCACCGTATCCCCACTTTCCGTCTTCAATTCTATTGTGCCGGATGTCGCCCGCACTACCTTACCGCCAACTGCTTCGGTAAGCGCGCGAACCGGAACGTATGACGTACCGTTAATAGTAATCGCGTTTGTTTCCAGTGCCTTCCCGTCTACAATTACCTTAGCAACCCCGTCAACCTTTTTTCCGATTATCGCATCTTTAATGACGGACGCGGATACTGACGTGCCTACCAGTAAAAGGGAGAAACCAACAATTCCGGCTATAATCTTCTTCATATTTAAACCACCCCTGACTTATATTTTTGATTCTATTATAGCCAAGATTTTCCGCGTTGGTAATCCCTTTAGTTCGGGATTGTTACACTAGCCAGTAATGCGCCCGTCTTAGCGTAGAGTTTGAGGTTACGCGTGAAAGGGTCAAACGCCATATTATAGCCAGCCTCGCCTAGATTCGCCTTACTCGATTGAAGAGTGGCGATGTCGCTATCTATTCGGTTTAACGTCGTACTAAGCCCTTGCACATTGGTGATAGGAAAATTTAATACCGGCACAAACGAAAAATCGAAACCTGAAATGGTGTAATCGACCGCTATATACGACCCGCCTAGTACAAGCATGTTACCCGAACCGATAGCTCCGACGTTTATTTGCGAGTCAACGCCCGAAACAACCCCCGTTTGAGCGCCCGTTTGATTGTAAAAGCGTAACTCCTGATACCCAAGTCCGCCAACCGTGTCGATCGATATACGTTTCACCCCGTTTTGATCGTACGATGCAAAACCAGACGGACTTAGCACGATTTTTGACGTTCCACTTGACGTTTGTACTGTGGACCCCGTAATAACGCCGCCGGTAATGGTGGTACCGGATATGGAGCCGCCGCTAATCGACGACGCCGAAATATTTACGCTAGTTATCGAGCCAGCCGTAATCGTCCCGAGATTCGCGCTAATTGCCGAAAGGGAGTTCGCGATAATCTGATTTGCGTTAACTGTCCCCGTATAAATCCCAGAATCCGTAATCAGCGTCGTACGGTTATTCCATTTCGTTCCAGACACGAGTAAGTTGTCGTCGATCTTTTCGCCCGCCGGACCGACGATAATCTGCGTAGCCCTTACCGTCCCCGTATAAACTCCGGTATCCGTAATTAACGTAGTCCGACCGTTCCATTTCGCGGCGCTCGCGACCTGATTATCCGGTAGCCCGCCGTAAATTTCGATCGCACCCGAATTGACCCACAGCCCGTACTTGCCCGCGCCATATTGGCCGAGTCGCACACGTTCGTTACCGGCCGAATCCGTAACTTTCAGCCCGAATCCGTCGACCAACGTCAGGCTATCGTCATATTTAACGCCCTTAAGTACGGCATTTTCAGACGTATACTGGATCGCCTTTTTCGAGCCGACCGTCGCCTGGAAAATATAGTCGGCGACTTTAAATTCGCGAAAATTCGCCAACACAACGCGGGCCCGGCGCGGTTCGAACGGGTATCGCTCGTATTCGTGGACGCGGGCGTCGAACGCATAACCGAGCAATTCGTCATATACCGTTACCGTATCGCCAACGCCCCGTATACTCTCCGGCGCGAACGACGGGTCGACCTTTTCGAGTTGTACGAAATCGATTTCGTACGACAATTTCGGTAACTCGACGGTCGCGAGATAACGCTGCATTTCGGCGAGCAATTGAGCCTGCGTACTCGCTTCGGGAAAATCCGCTCTGCCTTCGTATGGGTGCGCCGGGTCGAAATATTGCGAATCGATATATTTTTCGTATGGCCGGCGTAACCTTCGATCGTCAAACCGTTTTTACCGTAGCCGTAAAGCCGCGTAACCCGTTCCATCGAATGCGACGTACGTTGCAAGCCCGGTAGGTTCTTCCCGTAACGGACTTCTGCGCCGTAGTTTCCGCCAGCCCTCGTTGTAAACGTAATCGCGTAATTGTCGTACGAGAGTTCGGCGTTATATAGTTCGACGGCCGCGTTGAGTAAGTCGATTTTCCGCGCTTCGCCCCACTCGAAAACGTCCTTGGGCGCGAACGAACCCTCTACGTAAAACGTAAAGGGCGTGTTATTGCCGAGTTTGGCGAGCAGAAATTCCGGCGTTTTGGCGGCGGCGAAATCAACGTACTCATCGAGAAAGTAGTGCGCGAGCTGGAACGCGACGTGATGCGCTTCAACGACTTTATAAACGCTGCGGCCACGTCTTATCTCCTCGACGCGCTTGATTACGAATATCTGTCCGGCCACGCGATCGCTCATGTCCACCGGAAACCGCACCTCGTTATCTTCGTAAAGCGCCGCGTACCGTTCGTGATCGTCTGGCAAGCGCGGGTACGCGAACGTGACGTAATACTGACCGTTCAGCGTTTCGTTTACCCGGACCTCCTTCGCGTCACGCAGGATACCCAAGCGCTGCCCGCCCGTCCAGATTTCGAGCCGCGACGCAAATTTATTCGCCAAATGTTCGTCACCTCCTCGTTACATAAACCGGTCGCGGTGCGTCAGCCGTAATTTAACGTTTCGAGACGTTGCCGGGTCCGTGTAGATAATCGTATTCGTTCCGGGATTGATCTCGAAAAAGTCACCGTTATACGGTGCAATAACGCCGTTTTTCGTTACTTTCAGCTTTTTCGTGTCGATTACGATTTTGTCACCGGGCGCAAATCCGCCGGTAATTTCGATATATTCAACGCGATAACGGCCCCCGTCGGCGGTAAACGTAGCCACTCCGTTAAATGTCGCGTTGCCGAAACGCTCACGTACGTAAGAGCCGGACATTTCGCCAATCCCGTCAATACTGGCGGTAAAATAGATTTCGCGGACAAGAGGCGCGTCGAACGTTCCTTCCCCGTCAAATCTCGCACTAAACAGGCCGTCAATGACCGGCTCCGTTATAAACGTTGCGACGCCGTGAAAAATAGCGCTCGCGAATACATCGACGGAAAATTCGCGATTAAATGCGGTGCGGCCGAACGCGGCGTTACGGTTGAACAACGTAATCCGCCCCGGTAATTTGTTTGTATTCGGCCTCCGTAATGACGCCGGTTTTTACGCCGTCCTTAACCATTTCGAGCGTCCACAAATTACGTTCGTAAAAACGTTTGATACGATCAAACCACGGATTTACGCTCATGCTGCGCCACCTCCTGTCATGATTTCGTACCAAAGGTCGGCAATTTCTGTGTCATGTTCGGATATTCGCGCCTCTTTCAGCATAATTTCGTACCATAACGTTGCGTTTTCGGCTTCTAGCGCCTCGATACGTTCCTGTTCGGGCGTTTTCGGTGCTGGCGGTTGGTTCGCGGCTTCCTCGTCCAGTTCTTCCGGCGTCTTGAGTCGGATCATATCACCGTCACGTTTGTACAGCCGAGCATCCGTGCTGTACGTCTGCCACTCCTCAATCGTGATCGGTACGGCCGATTCGGGTATCGCGTCGCCATGAATCTCGTCGACGTAGAATCCGGAGATGTTACCGTCGAGGTAAAAATCCACATAGTACTGCGGCATTATGCCCTACCTCCTTAATATCCTATGGCGAGCCAGTATACAGATCGAGTACCGGCGTAATTATGATTAACACTAAAAGAAGTAGTTCCCGGCGTTGTTGTTACGTTCGCGGTAGCCGCTGTAGAAGACATAGTGGTTAATTGGACACTTCTACACGCGCCAGGGAACGCAATAGGATACGTAACCGTAACAGTCTCACCTTGCGGAACGGAAACGGACCCCCACTGAATTATCAAACCGCTTGCTAGTCGTTGATATCCACTCGCGGCGAAGGATGCTCCGCTATTTCCCGTAGTCCAGAATTCCACCCATTCGTTCCATCCGCTTGCGGTATACCCGCGGTAATAAATTCTACGGGTAACGTGATCCATCAACAATTGGGACGGGCGGCTATCCCGTGCAATATGGATTACCGACGCATCTGTGACTCCAGACGGTTTATTGAGTGTAGATGGTGCTGCCATATAAAAGCCTGTTCCACTGTTTATTGGTAGCGCGTTTAAGTCAGAAACGATTTCTCGCACATTCGCTCCGAGGCCATATTGGTCAAGATATGCGCGAATAACAGCGTCGTCAGCCGCAGCAGGCATCGCGAATTTTGTCCTCCCGTTAGCATCGCGTTTTACGACGGTGTTCGCTGTAGCTGCGTTGGTTGCCGCCGAAAGCGTCGATTCCGCCCCGGCAAGCCGCGTCTCGTGATCTGCGATATTGCCACGAAAAGCGTCGTGATCGTACGCCGTAAAATACCGCGCTACTTTCGATCCAGCTGGCCACGCTTGCGCCGCCGTCCCGTTAAACCCGCGTGTAACGCCCGATAGCGTATTTCCGGACTTGCCCGTATATAAAACCGTCTCGGCCGTTTCGCTCGAACCGATTGTCGCGAGATTAGGCGCGGCAGGCAGCGCGTTTCCGTTTATAACGTCAAAGGACGTAGCCGCCTCGTCAATCGCCGCCGCAAGTTCGGTAACAGGCGAATTCGGCATCGCCGAGTACATCGATTGTTGCGCCATTTGTAACGTCCCTCCTTCGTTATGCTTGCGTTACCGAGATCGTATTGACGAGCGCACGGAACCGATCGCCGTTCAGTATCGTACGCGGATTCGCAAGTTCGGCGAAATACAGCAAGTTTCCGCCCGTTGCAGCATCCCGTATGCCTGCGTGCGTAATCAGACCCCAGTCGGCCGTTGCGACCGGGAATACGACTTCGGCGTTGTTTCGTACCGTTTGTTTACCGTTAACAACCGTCGGGGCCGCGAACGTGACCGCTTGCCGCGCGTAACCGCCACCGCTGACCTCCGTACCCGTGTCGGCCGCCGTCGGGTTTGACGTATATAGCGCGAGGTAAACGGTCGAAGGCGGCGTATAGTTCGTGTTACGTAAAACCTCGTTAAGGACCGCTTTACAGAGGTATTCGCTCATATTCATAAAAACCGTCATCCTTTCGTTATTTATCGTTAGTCAACGCGGAATTCGTTCGTTAGCCGCACGTACGCAAGCGTCGTCGTGCCGACGTTCGTAAGCTCGAAAACGGGCGGCGTCGGTACGGCTCCGTCGGATGGCGCGTGAATCGTAAAAGGAGACGACGTAATCGTCATCTCCTGTATGCGTTCTGGCCCGTATGCGAACGGGTCCGTACATTTAAATGTTATCGTAAATTCGCCGTATCGGCCGATTTGGTCAAGCGTTAGGCGACCGCTATACTTCGCGAAATAGCGCCACTCCGGAAACTCGTCGAATATCAACGCGCCCGCGTCTTGTTTCGGTGTCAGCCACGCCATGATACGCGATTGCCGCTGCGCCAACGGTTCATCTGTCGAGATTACGTCAACGCGCACCTCAATTTCGCGCTTGCCGAGTTCGGTTCCGTAATCAATCACGCCATCGACGCCGCCAACCTCGTCCTCGTATTCGCGTATGTCCGGCGCATTGACGCGGTATCCGATCAATTTCAGCCCGAACTCCGAGCAATGGCGGCCGCGATACGTAAATCCGTAATTCCACGCCATCTAACGTCCACCTCCTCCGGTAAATTGCGTACGAATCACCGCAGCCGCCGTATCGCCCGCATCCCGTCCGAGCGCGCGCAAGTCAATACCGTCCTCAAACGTCGCGTCGTTAACCTCCATTACTTTTTCGATATGCACGTTAACGGACGGTCCGCCCGTTTTCGCCCCGATCAGACTTTCGAGCTGTTGCGGCGTAAACACGTACTCGTCACGTCTCAATATCGCGGCGATTTCGTCCGGCATCAGACGGTCGCCGGTGCGGAAATTGAATTCGCCAACGCGCCCGCCCGTATGGTACAGCGGTAGCCCACCGAGCATCCAGCGGCCAGTTTTGCGGTCTAACGTAGCGCCAAGCGACGCGCCGAGACGTTGATTCTCCGCCTCCAAACGTGCCCTTTCCGCAGCCGATGCGCTTTTCCAGGCGGCCGAATTCGCTTGCATTTGCGCGATTATACTAGCGTTCTGGTTCGATTGACCTGCGGCCGGCGAAATTCCGTAGATTGCCGCGTATTCCGCTTTAAAACGTTCGAGTTCCGCCTTTATCTTCTCGTTCGTCGTCACAAACGCGTTAAAACGTTCGTCCTCCGTCAACTTGTAGATCGAGATAAAGTCGCCGGAAAACGCTTCGATCGTCTCGCGAATATCGTTGTACCACGTTTCGATATCGTTTTTCTGACGGTCGAGAGCGTCAAGCTTTTCGTCGCGTTCTTTCGCGAGATTGCGCTTTTGGTCCTCGATGTCCATTTGACGGATACGTTCCATCAGTTCGAGGTATTGTTCCTGACCGCGCTGTGACGTTGCGTAACGGTATTTCTGCGCTTCCTCTTCGAGTTTTTGACGCTCGCGCAAACGTTCGCCTTCGTCAATGGTTTCGTTCTGTTCGGCGTAAAAGTCTTCGATCGCCTTACGCCGCTGATTGAGCGCATCAAGTTCGGCCTTACGTTGCTTATCGATCTCCTTAACGAGTGCGGACGTGGCCTCTTTTGCGAGTTTCGCCCGTTCATCGGCCGCTTTTTCTCGGCGTCGGCGGCTTCTTTCGCGGCCTGTTCGTCGAGTTTACGGAGGCGCATTCGCGCGTTGTACATTTCGATATCGGCACGCTTGTAATATTCGGAGTCCTTTTCGTAGCGATTACGTACTCGCGTCCAGGCTTCGAGCTGCATTTGCGCGATTTCACGTTCGGACGCGTAAGCTTCGGTCATTTTCCGTTCCTGCGCGTCGATCCATTCGGCGGACGCATCGAAACGGGCACGTGCGACCTCTTCCGCTTTTTCACGGCGTCCTTCGCGTCTTTTTCGGCCTTTTTACGCGCTTCTTCCTCTCTCTTTTCGGCGTCGGCCTCTAGTTGCTCGCGGATACGGTAAATCCGGACTTCGGCGTCGCGGCGGATTTCGGTGTTCTTTTGATACCGTTTAAGCAACCGTTCAAGAGCCGCGATCTCTTGCTCCTCCGTCATTTTGCCGACGTTGCGCATGTAGTCGATATACGCAAGGCTGGCGCGGTACGCTTCCTGCTGCAATTCAGCGGCCGTTTTTTCGCGTTTGGTCCGCTCTTTTTTCGGCTTTTTCTTTTTGTCGAGGTCTAACGCGCCGGTTCCGTAAGAGTTTTTCGCGCCGCCCTCGTTAAACTGGTCGAATGCACCGATCGTTATATTTTGCAGATCGCGCTCAAGTTGGTTGAGCCGTGCAATATGTTCGTTTGCCTGGCTCTGAACCATCTTGCTCATGCCACTTAAAACGTAATCGCCCGCGACATCGATAAACTTGCTGAGATCGCTCGGCAGACGTTTTCCGATTTTCGTCTCCGTAAAATTGATCTCTTGGGCCGCGTTAAGGGCTTCGATCTGCATGCGCGCCAATTTAAGCGCCGCTTCCGTTTCCTTTATACGAATCTCGGTCCGCTCTTTCGATTTTTGGGCCGCAATTTCAAGCGAGTCCTTTTCGGCCTGTATCAGTTCGTCAAGCGCTTCCCGGTTTTAATATGCCATACATTCTCTTCGTCGAGCTGCGCAATCAGAGACGGATATTCACGTGTCAATTCCTCGACGACGCTGGCCAGTTGGCTTTTCTGCGCCTCCGTTAATTTTTCCGCTTTCGTCAATTCGTCGTACTGACGACGCAATTCTACGACACGATCGATATGCTTTACTTTCGCGGCCACTGTCGCCATTTCTTGACGTTCAAGTTCGGCAAGTGCCGGGATAGACTCGTTAATCTCGTCGTTCAAGCGCGCCAGCACTTCGGGAGCCTTTTCCGGTGTATCGATTCCAAACCGTTTTAGCGCCTTATCTGTATCGTCAAGCGCCTGCTCCAGGTTCCGTATCTCTTGCGCCATTTCCTGACTAGCACGCGCCGCCATCGGAATTTCCGAAAGCTTACGTTCGAGCTCCGCCCGTTGCTCAAGCAATCGGTTCAACTCGTCCATTTCCGCCTGTAGCGCGCGCACATCGTCGGCCGTACGCTCTAACGCCGGCTTTTCGATCAATTCGTTAAATTGGCGCTGTGCTTCCGCCGCTTCCTCGACAGACGCCTTGTAACTCACGAAAGCAGCCGCAACACCGCCGACGACGAGCGAAAGAGCGCTGATCCAGCCGAGCGCAGCATTCGCGGCAATACCAGCCGACTGCAACGCCCGTAACGCTACGACTATACCGTATATTGCCGTCGCCAACGTGCCGAGTCCTGCCGAAACTAGCGGAAGTGTGATGAGAAAAGCGCGTGCCCCTGCGTCCATTTCGTTAATGCCGAGTAGCATTCTCGTTACTTCCTCAGCAGCCGCGCGGATTGCTGGTTTAAAATCGTTACCGACCGTAATGCCTACGCCTTCGAGCGCTGATTTCATCTCGTCGATCGCGCCGTTCAGCGTATCCATCTGCGTTTCCGCGATTTGTTCGGCTGTTCCGCCTGCATTACGGAGTTCGGACGCAAACGACTCGATCGAGTCGGCCCCCGTATTGACTAACGTTAAGAAACCGGATGCCGCTTCGGTGCCTGCGATAAGGGCTGCCGCTTCTGCCTGCGCCGACTGTGTTAGTCCCGCGAATGCCGTTTCGACCTGACGCAAGATTGACGTAAACGGTAAAATATTTCCGGCGGCATCTTGCGTTTTGATACCGAGTTGGTCCATTACGTCTTTCGCATCGCCGACCGGTTTGATCAGGCGCAAGAGGATCGCGCGAAGCTGCGTACCAGCCATTTCGCCCTGTATTCCGGCGTCCGATAGCTTACCGATTGCTGCCGCCGTCTCTTCGATGGATACGCCGGTAGATGCCGCGATGGGGGCCGCGTATTTCATCGCATAACCGAGTTGTTCGATATTCGTGTTCGAGCGCGACATTGCCTTAGCCATTACGTCAACAACGCGTCCGGCCTCGTTTGCCGATAGTTGGAATCCCGTTAATATGTTCGATGCAATGTCGGCGGTGCGCGCAAGGTCCATTTGACCGGCCGCTGCGAGATTGAGGACGCCGGGCATAGCCGCCATAATCTCGTTAGCTTTAAATCCGGCCATAGCGAGATATGATTGCGCGTCTGCCGCTTGAGACGCGGTAAATACCGTAGTTGCGCCGAGTTCGATCGCCTGATCCTGCAAGCGTTGAAATTCCGAAACTGTGGCACCTGACACCGCGCGTACTTTCGCCATCGACTGTTCGAACGCCGCTGCCGTCTCGACGGATTTCGTGATCACGGCCGTCATTGCAGCGGTTAATGCGCCGTATGCAATACCGAGTTTTGTGACGGACGATTTCGCCGACTCTCCGAAAATATCGAACTTTTCGCTCGCGCCATCGAGACTATCTTCGAGTTCCCAGATTTTCTTTGCGGTATCGTCCGACGCTTTCGTAAGCCGGAGTAACGATGCCTCTGTGTTTACAATCTGCTCTTGCAATCTCGATTTACGCGTATCGTCAAACGCGCTCTCGTAAGACCGCTTCAATTCCGCCAGTTTTTTACGCTGAGCCTCAATCCGCGCGTTAAGGTTATCGAGAACCGTCACCAGCCGCCCGATTTGCGCCTGTTTCTCGGCAACCTTTTCCGCAGCGTCCGCAAGACCTCCGAAATTGCCCGACGCCTTTTTCGCACCGTCCGAAACGTCCGCCAAGTCCTTTTTTGCGCGCTCAATTCCCTCACGGTATTGTCTAATGTCGAGTTCCAATCGAGCCTTTATCGCGCCGATTTCCGTTGCCATTACGCTCCCCCTCCTTTCCCGACCAGACCGCGCAGTCGTTCGAATGCTTTGCGGTCGAATTCGTCGTTTTTCGCTTCATCTTCGTTAACTTCGTCCAACCCGTCGCTCAACCGTTCAACGAAGCGCTGACGTGCGTCCTGGTCCGCGCATTGCGCCATTGTGGCGATCGACAACGCCATTAAACGGTCAAGTTGCGTCGCTTTCCGTTTGCTTTCGAGGACGGCCGGCAAGTCGATCATGTAGAATTCCGTTTCGAGCGTTCGTTGGCTAACGCCGAGCGTAACAGCCGCGTCAATTAGCCACTCGTCCAGCGTTATTCGTCGTTGTTGCCGCTGTTGCCGTCCGTCGGAGCTGTCGCGAACCTGCCGAGGACGGCGCGGAAGTTTTTTGCGACACGTTGCAGATCGTTCTTTTCCGCCGTCAAACGGATAAATTCGAGCAATTCGTCAAGACTCGCGTTTTTCTCGACCCACTCCGGCTCCAAGTCCGCTAGTACAGCGACGATTTTTACCGCCTCGTCCAGCGCCAAACCTGCGGCGACAACCGTCGTGGTAACGAAATCGCTCGAATCGCGTTTCGCCAATACGCTGACGATTAGTTGTGGTAACGAATCGATAACGCTGAATAGCGCTTTCCATTTTTCGATCGTCAGTTTCGGGACGGCTACGACTTTTCCGCCGATAATTACGGAGTCGGCCGCCGCTGGTTTATTAAATAAACGTGAGATATTCACGGTCATTTTCGCTCCTTAATAAAGAGACGGCCCCGTTAAGGACCGTCATCTTTTCGTTATTATTCCGTCGCATCCGGGTCACCAAGACCGATGAGACGGCCATTTTCGTCCGGATAACCTTTAAACGAGACGTTCGTGATAAGCTCATTATCGAAAGAGTACGTGTAGTTAAGCGTCGTAGTCGGGGCCGCTTTATACAACGTAATCGTATCGTTTGCGGTCGCGTCCGACGAGAGCGGAATGATTTGCAGTTTTTTCGCGTAGTTAATGAGGTCGATAATCTTTGAAGCGTCAACGTCGACGCGTTGTTTGGTCGGGTCGAGTGCGTCGGTTACGAGCTTAGAGCCCGGAATAAATTTCGCAAGTTTTACGATATCATACTCCGCGAACGGAGCCTCAACGGTTGCTGTCCGGCCCGTAATGATTTCGCGAATAGGCGTCGAACCGAATTGGTCAACGGTAACCTCCCGCGACGTTGTTTCGTACGTCAGGACAACGCCGCCTTGTGTAGTTTCAATCGTTACCTCGTCCGTTCCACCAGCGTCGAAAATGACTTTACACGGACCGAGTTTCACCTTCGTCAAATCGGATGCCATTTACGTATTCCTCCTTTATTTTTGCGCAACAAAACGCCGGAGCGCGTAGCCCCGACGTTAAATCGTTACTTATCGAGCAAAATGAGCGTAAAATTAACGCTATACATCGCCCGGTTATTGTCGTCTAGCCCGAGATATAACGGCGCAGATTGATCGGCAAAAGACGCTACGACACGTTGCGAGCCGATTACGTAATCCTGCCGCTTGTGGAACGCGTCGTATAACGCTAAAGCGATCCCCTCCGTTGTCGGTCCGTTCTTTCCACGAACAACGACTTGGAACGACGGTCGCCGAACGTTCGTCCATCGGTCCGGAGCAAACCCGCCGAAAATCCGTACGTACGCCGCATTGTCGACCGCCGTCGCCGGAAATTCGTTGTGATAGTACGTGTACGGTACGACGGACTCGACGTAAGTTTTTAATTCCGCTACGGTAAACACGTGCTAGCCCAACTCCTTCCGTATTTCGTCCGCGATCCAGCGTTCGTACTCGTCGGCACGCTCTTTAAACGGCCGCTCGAGATATTTCGGCTGTGTGCCGGGTGTCGTCGGATTTTGTATTCGCCCATTTCGTGCAATTTGAGCGCATAATTAAACCGACCGCCTTTTCCGTCCTCGACCGCGCTATAGTAAACTTCGCCAATAACGCTATCGCCTTGCGTTTCGACTTCGGACCACGACGTTTGTCGCAGTGTGCCCTTCCGTAATGGCGCAAGATCACGGGATCGGCGCAACAGGTCGTCCATCGCATCGTTCATGCCGCGTTCGGCTCCGCGCTTTGCCTTATCGACCGCGCCCGTCAAGTTCCGTTCGAATTCCGAAAAATCAATCGTAATCGTCACCGCACGTACACCACCGTTAACACGGCCTTACCGTCAAGCCAACGTTTGCGCTCGGTCCGCACCGTTCGATAACGCCTCGTTTCGCCCGCCTCGTCCGTATACTCATATTCGTAATCGCCGCGAACAGGCGCGAATCTATCGAAAATATCTGCGCTGACGCTACGACGTCCTGACCGTGTTGGTCCGTTACGACGACGGTCCCTTCTTGAAATCGGCAACGCAACGGAAAAGGATCGGGCGCAGGCGTAGGATTCCACGGATCGTCGTTACCAGGCGGGTAAACCGTTATCGTCTGTTTGAGCGGTATCAACGCCACGTCACAACACCGTCCATTTAATGGAGCGCCGAGACAGCGGTACGCCGCCGTTGGCCTCCGATATTAAATCAAGGACGGTATCGCTAATCCAAGCGTCAAGCCCCGATTTCGCCCAGTCCTTAAACGTAAAATTCGCAACGCCGGTCAGGCCGAACGACGCCACGCCCTGCTGCTGTAACCGGTTTGTGTCGTTAAACGCGATTGCCAACTCGTTTGCGTATTCGTACACGGCCGCGTCCGGTATCGTATATTGAGCGTATTTGGTCGTCAGCTTCCGATCGGCGACGTTAAGTATCCGTTGTTTTTTCGCGTCGTCAGCGTCCGTCCAATCCTCAATATCGATACAATTCGCGGCAATATAAGCGTCCGCATCCGCAATATTAACCGCCAAAATAGCCGCCTCCTTCCGTTATTTACCGGAGGATTTGCGCCCTTTTTGCGGTTTTTCCGGTTTCTCTTCTTCGTCCGGAATAACGTTAACCTCCGGTTTTGGTTCGTCAACCCGTTTGATCCAATGCGGGACCAGCGCATCTAGCGCTTTAATCTCCGCCGCGTCCTCCGTTTCGTAATCGCCTAGCCAACCGAACTTTATCGTTTTGTTACCGAATTGTATGGCGTAGTTCGGCGACGCCTTATATTTCGCCAATCCCCGTTACACCTCCGTTAGATTTTCGTTAAAAGAAGGGGCCGCGAAGCCCCTCACATTAAGATACCGACGTGGAGATATTTTCGAGGATCGCGACCTTTTCTTTCGCGTTTTAACGGTGATTCCGTATTCACCGCGAATCTGCCGAGCCACGAAGTCAGCGCCCGGAATCGAAGCGTCAACGTCATACAGCGCGCGACCTTGCAGCGGATGCATTTTCAAGATCGAACGATCAAACAGCGCGACCTTATTTTCGGGAAGTTCGGGTCGACGACAATGACCGCCTCACTGCCGCCTACGATATCGGAAACAAACGTCGAAATCCGATGACCGGTCGTTTCGTCCGTACGTACAGTCCGGATCGTGTCGCCTGCCAATTTCGAAATTTGACGCGCACCGGCCGTATTCGTCAGGATCGTATTGACGCTGCCGCCCCGTTGGTAAACCTCTTCCATAAGGTCGTTCAACGCTTTGGCCGATACTTCTGCGCCAGCCAGGTTTTTCTTGGCCGCACCGTTTACGCCTGCGAAGTACAGCAGACCGCCGGCAGTCGACGGTACCGTCTTCGACCCTTGAATACGGCGGCCGTAAATCAGCCAGTCGTTCAATTCGCGCGCCAGTTCTTTCAGCCGGAGTTCGACTTGATAATTCAGCTCGTTCGTAACGTTGTACGTCCGTACGGCCATTTGCGTACCGGATACGGCCGCATAACGCTCGATAATTTGCGTGAAGTTGTATTCGGTATAACGGTCGTGTGCTTCGTCAACGCCCGGCAGCGCGCCTTGCAGTTGAGGACGCGACACGATACGGATTTCTGCGCCTTCCGCCAGAGCGGCCGCAGTCGTACCGTCAAAACCGCGCACTACCGTAATAACGTCACCGTTAACGGCCGTAACTTGCATGTACTCTTCGCCCGCCACGATGATCGAGTTGACGCGGAATTTTTCGCCATCGCCGCTCGCTACCGTAATCGACGTTGCAGCCGCGTCAGCAGCTTCGGCAACGTTCGCGCGGTTGCTGTTCAAGTTGTCGCTCATCCATTCATATTTCGTCTGCATCAGCGGTTCGCCGTTCAGACCGACCAGTCCGAGCAGCGTCGGCGCGTCGTTGATAATCAGCGAAATACCGGCTTCAAGCGATCGCACCTGATCCTTAAAATCGTAAGTGTACGTAAATTGTTGAGACATCTAGTGTTTCCCCCTTGAATTTTGTAAAGTAAAAAGCCGCCCGATTTCGAGCAGCTTCGCTTATTTCAATGCGTTCAATTTATTCGATAACTCTACGACCTTACCGAAGTCTTTACGTTTCTTCGCGTCCTCCAACTGCGCCTCCAACGTCTTCCTCTCGTCGACTGCTGGGTTGCTCGGCTCCCCGATTGTTCTCGGTTTCGTTGGCGCGGGTACGTCGACCAAATACGGTTTAGCCGCAATCAACGCCTCTATCGCTTCCTTAACGCCGATTACGTTTCCATCCTCGTCAACGTTAATTCCCGACTTATCAACGAGAATAAACGCATCGTCGAGCGCGTCTTTACGAATATTTGCGCTGGCCGCCGCGAGCTTGAATTCCGCTTTAATCGCGCGTTGGTTCGCGGCTTCGAGCGCTTGTTTGCGTGCATCCTCGGCTTCTTGCGCCGCCTTTTCGCCGCCTCAAGTTCCGCCTGCATGCGCTCTTGTTCCGTCATCGCCGCTTTCTGACGCTCGGCTTCCGCCGCCTCGTATTCGGCCAATTTCGCTTTCAGATCGTCGTAATCAGCGTATTTCTTGCGTTCGCGAGCGAGACGTTCCGCAATTTTCGCGTCAAACTCTTCCTGCGTCAGTTCGATTTTACGTACTTCGGGCGCGGGATTATCGTTATTTTGCGTCTGCCCTTCGCTATCATTGCCGCCGCTGTCGCCGTTATCGTCCGCGAACATTTGCAGATCGAGTTGATACGTATAATTGCGTTTTACTTCGTTCATATTTCGTCATCCTCCCGTTTTAGGCCCGTCGGCCGTTTATCCGTAGCAGTTTAACGACATGTACGTTCGGTCGGAGTGTTACGCGTATAGTTTGAGTATCTCGGCCGCTACTCTTTCGCCGTAATATCGATGCCCTGCCGGCGTTGGGTGCGTACCGTCTGCTGACGTAAATACCGATGCATTGCCCGACGCTTGCGGATTGCCGACATTTCCGGAGCCAGTAATCCACGATCCAGACGGTGCGCTTACCTGATTGCCGCTCCAGTCGTACGAAGCTCCACCAAGTGTGTCGATAAACGGCGCACCATACTTTCGCGCAGTTTCCCGGAGCGCATCCCGAATCTGGCCCCGAATTTGGGATACACCGCCGACCGGCGAGAAGTTGCTTATGACAATCAGTTCGGTGTTTGGTAAACTGGAGCGGATTGTGCTGTAGAGCAAGTCCGCCGCTGCTTGTGTTTGCTCGACTGGAGACCCTTCATCATTGATACCGCCTGCGATAACAACTACGTCGGGTTGATACTGAAGCACGTCATGCTGGATGCGATCTTGAAACTTGACCCGGCCAGCCGGACCGTTGTTTACATAACCAGTTCCGCCAACCCCGCTATTCCACCCGTCCCATCCGAGAAGTTGCGATGCAACCGCCGAATAGCTGTGACTCATTGCCGCGCCGGACGATCCGCCCTCTGTGAAGGAATCACCGACAAAGATCGCGCGAGGACGCGGCAATATTGTCGGCGGATAAATCGTATCGTTCGGCCCAATCCGGATGCCCCCGAAAATGCGTTACTGATTTCGAGACGAACCCCGCGAGACTTTGCCGATCCGAAGTCAATGAGACGATTGTACGTTCCGCCATCGGCCGGTGCCATGCTTTGTGCGTCTTCGGTGACGTATTTGTACCCGTCGCCCTCGTCTATCGCCAGCCGATATTTCCCGCCCTGGCCTTTTTCGTAAATTTCAAAAGCCGCGCCGTAGTGGACGAACTCAACAATCAAACTGCCGTTAGAGTTTGTCGTCGTAACCGCGGTATTTTTAACGTATCCGTTGTCCGGATAAGATGTGCCAGCCCGCTGCGGATCGCCGACGTACCGGTAAACGGGATTGAGTACGCCCGTCGACGGATTAGCGGCCGTAATATGCACGCTATTCGTGATCTGACTTACTCCGTTACGTTCGCCTAACGTGATCGTCGGCGGAGAATCGGTAATCGGCGTAATCAACCGGCTGCCTATCGTTGATTTTTCGCTCCGGTATAAAACTTGCCGCATATACGACAGCGACTTATCACCGGGTTTGTACGCCATATCAGCCGCCCCCAGAACGGCAATATCCGCGAAATTGTCCGCCCGCTGACGTAATCTTTAGTGATGTGAAATTCGCCAACCACTCGTCGAAAACATCGCCTGGCTTTAACGTATGTGTAAAATGATCGGTCGAAAATGTAATATCGGTCGAACCGTCGTTGAACAGGACCAGCGACGACATTGTGTCCGGAAACTCTACGCTATAATCTCCCGTCCCAGAAAACGGGTACTTAGCGATAGCCTTGTTCATTTTCCATTCCCCCTCCGTAATCTTTCCGGATTACGTACGGGCGTTACGGTATGGCGGCAGTTTGGGTGGAATATTTCGCGTCGCGGTAGATCGCCAATATACGGATAATCGCCCGGTGCATCCGGCGTTAACTTTACGATTTTACCTTCGTATTTACGGCACGCATCGGTCGCGCCATGGCTCGATATTACGCCGTAAAACGCGCCGCGCTGGACCGCCTCATTCACGGCCGCGTCCCGACTTGCCTGCGCCGTTTTCGTTCGCACGACCATATCGACGTAAACTTCCGGTTTCCAACGGCGACCGGCCGCGTCAATAATTCCGGTTTCGACCGCGCTACCAAGTTCGCGTCGCAAGCCCGCCAATATTTCGCGACTTATCGTTTTTCGACCGTTGATTCCCGCCGCCATATTCGCGCGCACCGAATCGGCGGTTACTTTGCGTACGGCGGTTTTGACGCGCCGGTCAACGTTTTGCGTTACGGCAAGCAAATCGGCCTGCGTATCCTCGACGACGGCCGCGACTAGGTTCGCATTAACCCGGTTAAACTTCGCAATCTTTTCCGCTTCTTTCACCGTTTCCACAACGCCGAGGTCGACGATTGCTTTTACGACGCCAGCACGCGCCGCTTCCGGTATAAACTCCGCGACCCAGGCCGCTGATTCCTCGTTCAATTCCGAAAGAATGCGCGCGACTTCACGTAATGCCGCCGTTGTGTTGGCGCGTGACATGTCCGTTATGTCAAGGCGTAACAATTCCGCCCGAATACGGTCGACAGCGTCTTTATACGCGGCGACTAGCGCGGAAATACCGCGTTCAATATCACGTTCGGTCGCCATTATACGACGACCTCGTTAAACACGCTGCCGTCGACCGTTCCGTTAACCCGCGCCTCGTCTTCGTTCATTCGCGCGATAATTTCGTCAGCCTGCTGGTCGTCGAGCGCGTCCATACGCTTAATCGCGGATTTAACGTCGAGCGTCGGTTTAGCACCGGTCCGGATCGAGTAAATTTCGGCTTCCTCTTTTTCGTTTTTCGGTATTCCGTCGCGCCAGTTGATTTTCGGATAGACCGGATTGTACGGTACAAAACCTTCGACGCCTTCGTTCGCGTAGTTTTCGAGTTCCATCGCGGTCCACAGCGCATCCCGCAATGCTCGATCAACGTTCGCGCGAATCCGGCGGACTTTCGATAAGATCGGCATAAAACGCGCTTTGATCGCGACGCCATCGGTATGTGACGTGCCGGTTCCGCCTTTATCAGCGCCGGCGACGACCGTGCCGAACAGCCATTGCGGCGTTTCCGACTGGACGAATACGAGCGATAGCAGCAAATCAAGCTCTTTAAACGCGCCTTCAAGCTCGGAATTCCACGTCATGTAGCCGGGCTTGGCGTCTTCTTTTCCGACCGGGATATACTTGCCGCCCCACCGTACCGCGTTCGCCCCGTCTTCGTCTCCGATATCGTCCGGCCCATACGCGATTGGGTCGCTATGTTTCCAGAGAATGTAGTCGATCTGAACGAGACGGTCGTTAATCGCGGCCAACACCGATTCCAACTTTTCGATGCCGCCGACGCCTTGCCAGTCGTCATCCGTCGTTTTGTACGGTATATGGAAAACGAGCGGCCGATTGACGCCTGTTTCGATAATATCTTCGTCCCGTCCCGTCGGCACCGCGTCGCCAATCTTAAATACCGGAACACTTACGCCGTATTCCGTATTGACGCCTTGCGGAACGAGTCTATAGCGTTCATATACGATATAGCCCGGCAAGTGACGCTCAACGTTTAGG
Source organism: Paenibacillus cisolokensis (assembly GCF_018403665.1). Taxonomy (GTDB): domain Bacteria; phylum Bacillota; class Bacilli; order Paenibacillales; family Paenibacillaceae; genus Paenibacillus_AH; species Paenibacillus_AH cisolokensis. The sequence continues at coordinate 31,297 of NZ_BOVJ01000068.1, read as the reverse complement.
TACGGCGTTTCATCCGTTTTTGACCGGTCAACACCGACTCGACAACGCCGCTTTTTCCGCCACCCATTCGACCCACGCGATATTGACAGCGGCGAATTTTTACGGCTGCCGCGCGCCAATTCCGGAAAGACGTAACAGGCGTCGACCGCTTCGATAATCGGCTCCGGATTAGCGTCAGGCACCGGCAAGCCAGCGTCGGCCAGCGCCGAGAAATCTTGTCGTACGGCGTAATACGCTTTAATCCACGCATCGCCGCGGATTCCTCCGCCGACTACAACGTCTTGTATCAATTGCGTTATATCGTTTTCCTCTATGATACGATTCAGCGCTTTTTGCTCGGTCGAATCGTCGGGATTACCGGATTCAAACGACGGCGGGTCACCGATCATCAAGTCGGCCGGCTTGGAAATCAATACGTCGATTAAGTTGACCGCGATATACAGTTTCGAAAGCTGCGGGGCCGCCGGTGTGTCTCGCAATAATTCCGAAGCGCGTTCGTAAACTTCGTAAAGTCGCCCGTCGTATATCGCGCGTGCCCGTTTATATTTCGCGATACGTTCGATGTCAGCGGGCGGCGGATAGGAAGCTCCCGTTACGAATAGTTTCGTCAATTAACGTCCTCCTTTCGTTGAATATTAATAATCAAAACAACTATTCTTCGACCTTGTCGTATGTCTTATCGAAAATGTCCGGTTTACATGGATAACACTCTCCGTTAACCCCTCGTATGATGTAGTCGCCGTAGTCGGCCTTCATTACGCCCTCTAGCGTTCTTATCGTACAGGTACCGTCATCATGCGTGATAATTTCGTTAGTGATTCGCTTTTCGTTAAACCAATCAGGCATAACGTCATCGATTTTAAAACGGAAAGCCTCAATAACAACGGGCTTTTTCCTATATTTCACAACAAACCACCTCCTATCTATTTGGTTAACGGTAAAATATCGCCGGTTTGTTGCGTACGGTTTTCTTCGCTCGGGCTACGTGTTCGACCGCTAATTGCAGCGCGTCAGGCACGTCAATAAAATCTCCGTGCGGATATTGCGCCATTTGATCGAGCAATATCGTATGTCCTTCGTTAAATACGAGCGTTTTATTGTGACACAACGGTTCGAGCGATTCAATTCGTTCCTCTTTCGACGACTTATACGATTTAACATCGTTAATTTTCGTCCGTGTAATGCCAGCCTTCCGCGCTGCGTCTTGTAATTGACGGTAAAACTCATGCTGCGCGTTGATTGTCTCGACGCTAAAGATATGATGCCGCCATTCGCGAATTTTATCGATAATCAAATCGATATAAACGTGCGCTGGCTCTTTCGTTGCGTAAACGTCAAGGACGAAAATATGGCCGGTTTTATCGTAGCGGCCGACGGTTACTACGGCGTTATAACACGAGCGCGCGTTTTACCGAGCGCAATATCCCACGCGCCGGAAATCGTTAATTCATCGACGGGAATACGTAAATCTTCGTAACGGACGTAACGCCGGCCAGCTTCGTACTCGTACCGGTAATAGGCGTATCTCTCCGGAAAGAAAAACTGCTCGTCTTCGGAAAACGCTAGATTCCGATATTCCGAGTTGTAGGCCCGCGTTCCCATATTAAACTTTTCGTGCATGAGCGCGCGATACGTCCAACGCCACGGCCACGCCAAGATGACGCCAGCCTCCAGCGCTTCGCGGTTCTTCTCGTAAAATTCGTCCGGCTCCGTCATATCTTCGGCGCGTCCGTAAATTTCGAGATATTCGTCCCATAATTCCGGATTGTCCGGTTCACGGATAACAGCGCCGTGGAACGACGACTTAAAATCTTTACGTTTCAATACGTGATTCAACAGGCCGGTCGCGCTGACCATTGTACCGACGAGTATGATCGCGGTTGAAGCGGTGCCGATCGGGACTACAACGGAGTTAAACCAATGTACGAGTTTTTCCCGCGCTTCTTTCGTGCCTTCGTTGTTTTGCGAAGACGGATCGTCGACAATTACGAGATCGGGCCGGCGACTACCGTGCCTCTTACCCCGCAGTTGCTTACCGGACGATGACGCCTCGACTAGCGTTCCGGACGCGGTAATAAATAGTTCTTCGTTATCCTTTTCGTTTTGCGTATTCTTTTCGTGCAGCAGCGGTCCGAAGTCAGCTCGTAATTTTTCGTTAAATTTCAGTTGCTTATTGACCCAGCCGATTAGCTTTTTTGAAAGTGTATCGGTTTCGGATATAACGAGAATGTACCGCCGTTTCCGGAAAACGATCTGATGGAGAGGAAAGGCGTTCGAAAATACGCCAGACTTCGAGTGACCCCGCGCCGCTGCGATAGCTAACCGCGCATTCCTTTCGACGTGATCGACGTAATCGCAAAGATCGAAGAATTCACGGTGAATCGGCGCAATATTTTCAAACGGATCGTGCGGTCGCCCGTCCTCCGCGTTACGGATTATATTATCGTCATTGTCCGGATTGCAGCCGTCAGATAGGTATTCGTACGTAAAGTAGGCGACATCTTCTTCCGCGCGATGGATGCGGACTAAGCGTTTCAATTCAACGACCGATTCCCGGTAAGATTCAACGTGATATTCCGTGGCGCGGCCTTTCTCGATTAATTGGCGGAGCTTCTTTGCGCGCTCTTTTACGAGTTTGATACGGTCGGCCCGCGCTTCGTGTTCGAGCCAGGCTCCGTCAACGTACGCCAATTAAACGTCACCATCCGCCAGCAGTTCGTCAAGCTCTTCGATTTCGGCCGCGAGTTCATCGTTGGATTTTGGGCCGGCGTTGCCGTTATTTACGTCTATTTCCGTCTTAGTCGTAATCAAGCCTTCGTGTTTAAAGTAAAGGTCGATCGCCTTAACAGACGGCTGCGCACCGTCAATCAGCTTCAAAAGCTGACGGTATACTTTCGGCCGGCTTGACGCTAATATATCCGCAGACATGGCGTTCACATAGTCGATAAAGGCGCGGTTCCGGTGCCGCCATTCCCAAAGTGAGCGGGCCGATACGCCGACTTCCTCCGCGATCTGTTCGTATGATTTACGTTCCGATTCCGGAGCAAATTCGCGTTCGACGACGAGCATCGCCGCGAGCCGTTGCCGACCGTCTAGTTGCGCCTCTAGTTTTGCGCGTTGTTTTGGCGTCATTTTAGCGTTCCTCCTTCGTTTTTATCCTGTACCCTTCCGTTCATACTCCGTAGATATTTTAGCGCCTAATTTCCCGCTAATTTCACGGTAAAATCGTGCGATCTCCGCTTGCATCCGAGCCTTTTCGCGTTCTATAGCGAGTTCGAATTCGTGAGACGACAGCAGTAATTCCGTAATCCGAGTTTCAGAAAATCCGCTTTTCTCCGCCATTCCCTTGACAACGGCGTCGTACCGAGCTTTTGTAAACTCGGGCTTGCGGTTATAGAAATCGATTAGAGAAGACGTTTCTTTCGATGAATTACAGCTTGCGCAAACCTTAACGAGATTCCAACGCGAGTTTGGGCCGCCTTGTTTCAATGGGATAACGTGATCGATATGAAAAGAGCGCGGCCCATCATCAGGACCACGCTCCTTACCGCAGTACGCGCAAATATCTGGCGTATGATATATGTCGTATGCGTCTTCCATCGTCAAATCCGAGAATGCCCCGGCTTTCTTCGCTTGATACCGCGATGTTGTATAGAACGGGGTATGCGGGTTTTGTTCGCGATATTCTCGAACTCGCTTTCGATGAAACTCTCGGTCGGCTTCCGTCATCTTTTTGCGTCTTTTACGATGATATTCGGCCTGGTAAGACGCGGAACTCTTCGCTCTACAACCGTTACATTTACGATGGTTTCCGCTAAATTTAACTTCGCCTTCCGACTGCTGACATACCGCGCAGATACGCAGGGATTACCGACCTCCTGGGTTCAAATTTTTGTACGCAACCTCCGAACGGTTACCGGACCGGACCGCGCTATACCCGTTGGGGGCTCGCGAAAATTTCGTTAAAGTCGGGGATATGTTCGCCAAATAAGAATTTTGTACATATCCGTTCGCATCCATACGAACACCGAAAACCCGCGTCATTACTGCGTTTCTCACGTTAGGTACCGCATACGGCCGCGCGTCGACCGTTAAAATTTGCACTATTACGCATAAACTACGCTTCTAACCCCGTGAGTTTGCGGCGGTCCTCCGGTCCGAGCCGCGCCGCAATTGCTACGGAATACCACGGAACCATACGCTAATAAATCGCTACATTATAACGCACTAAAATAACGTACCCATTACGTTACCTTCCGAATTACCAACGTTACATCTTCGTAACCACCTTACGTAACTCTTCGAATCCCTTACGATCGAATACGTTACCTTCCGAAACTACCCACTATACGGTCTATATACGCAATCCTCCGTAACTTTCGGCTTATATACGGTAACTAACTGTATTGACCGTACATATTCCGCTATCTCTTGCGGTGTCCCTTCGATTTCTATACCATTAACTTTCGCTTTCATAACGGTAACCTCCGTTACTATTACGTTAATTCTCGATGAGTCAAGGACTCAACGTGAATATCCGGTCTGTTCGCGGGAATCGTTACGATTCACGAGAACATAGAGACCATACTTACGCGGCCTTTCGGCCTTGCCCGCCGCTTCGTCACTTCGTTCCTAAGCGTCGGAAAAGCTTATCTTTATACGTCAGTATCTTACGCTAAAGGATATACGCTAAGATAGTTACACGAGGACGGCGCGCTTTTGGCCGTCCGAAGTGTTATGTTTCTGTTCTTCCCGGCCGGTCAGTATGACCGAGCGAGAAGATAACGTAATATACCGTAATCAATCCGGTTGAAGACTAAGAATAATTTTTGCCCCGAAAATCGCGGAAACCCTTGCGGCTGTAAGGCGGAACCCACTTTTTCGTTGTACGAATAACATTACCTTTTTGCGTGATTTGTACGAATAACATTACCTTTTTGCAACACTAAGGATACGTTATTGAACCGTATAAATCACATATAAGATAAGATTCAATTTCGCGATTTTTAACGAAAAAACACCGAAAAACCCAGTAATGACGCGGCTTTCCGGCGTTTTCGTCGCGTGCAAAAAAGGGTACCTATTTCGCCGAAATCGTGCAAAAAAGGGTACCTAATGGTCGTTAGGCAAACGTTTATCCGCGAACAAAGCCGCCAACATACCGTCTGGCTCGCCCTGTTTCCGGTAGAATACATACGGATTCAGCGCCGTAAATTTCTTGCGCCGGTCCTCTGCGTCAATCCACTCGCCAATAATCCGTGCTTTACGCAGCCGGCCGAGCGCTTCCTTCGTTTTCGTCTCCGTCATGCCGACGATATCTCCGATCTCCTTATCGGACAAAAACGTAATCTCTTCGGCGGGCGCGAACGGATCCGCACATACGAGATTGGTTTCGTAGTGGACGTATGGCAGCAATTTATACACGAAGCCCAGGTCGGCCGCCGTTAATCGAAACGCACGAAGCGCGGTAAAGTACGTCTTAATCAGCGCGTCGACCTCGTCGTTCGCCTTTTTACGGAAATGGTAACGGTCATTTAACGTAAATCGGCCGCCGTCCTCAAATAGAATGCTGCGCGCCTCAAACTCCGCTACAATGCCGCGCGCCGTCCGTTTGCTCACGCCCCATATCCGAGCCAGATCGTCGATAGTCAACGGTACTGGATCGCGGCCGTTCGTTACGAGAACATTCGAGTTAAACGCGATGTACGGTTGTAGCAACAAGACGTAACCGCAATATTTATTCGATAGATTGTCGGTGATGTCGCGCATATTACGCATGTGCCCGAACGAAAAGGCCCGCTTATCTCGCGCATATTGGCGGCGTCGCTTGCCGGCTTCGTATCGTTCGAGCTGCGTATAACGAAAAACGCGGCCGCATTCGTCCTTTGCGTACCGCGTCGATACTGGCGTTAGATTTCCGATTGGAGCGCCGGAGATTAACTGTGCAACTTGACGTACATGCGGTTTACTCATGCCGGGCGATTTCCTCCCGCAATTCCGCGAGTGCTTGCGTCGCTTTCTTCGCTTCACGCTGGATCGCTTTAAGACCGCGCAAAGCATCCGATACGTCAGCGTTAACTTTTACGTTAATTTCGCCCAATGCGCGTTTTTCTTCCGCCATTTGCAACGTCTCCTTTCGTTATTTGCCTGGCTTTTTACCGTGGCTATAACGTATAGGACATGAGGACGCGAAAAATATAGATGCCGCCGCAGGGAATTTCGTCCAAAATAGCGAAATTTTTAGCGAGAGGTGACGGTAAATATGGCGAAAAAATACCTAGGATTCCGACCGCTAACGTCTAACGTACACTTTTATACGGCCGCGCTCGACAAAACGCCGGTCCTTATATTCTGCGGAAACGAGTTAATCGGCGCCGGGACGATCGATAAGGTTACGGAGCATACCGTAGAAATTAAAGGTGAACGGTATATTCGCGCGAATTGTACGTTTGTTTACGCTGATTAAAATTTCGCTGTTCGTATTATGTTCCCCTATACAACGTATAGGTTTTGCGCTATAATAAAGACATAAGGACGAACGAAAACGAAAGGGGACGGTAAACATGAAAAACGTAATGACTCGCGCGTGGGAAATCGCGCGGAAGGCGGCTGCAAAGTTTGGCGGACGTGCCCGTGAGTACATGGCCAGCGCGCTGCGGCAAGCATGGGCCGAAACGCGAGGCGGCTATAAGGTGACGATCGAATTGACGGTCAATCGGCGTAAGGGTCAAACGTGGGTCGCTCGTATCCTTGGAAAACACGATGTATTTCGCTTTGACCGCGAGTTCGTGAGCGCTGTTTACGACAAGGACGGCGAAAGTGTATGGCGTCTGACAGCGAGCGTTTACGAAATTTGCGAGGTCGGCAAACGGTACTTCGTCCGCGTCGAAGCCGATGATTACGTTCGTATCAAAACCGATGAGGTATTGGAGGAAGTCGCGTAAATGACGAACGATAAATTACCGATTGTCGGCGGGTATCAGGACGTGGCGAATATTCTTGGCGTTACGCGCGGCGCAGTTTACGACCGCTGGAAACGAATGCAATCGCCGAACTCTCGGTCGGACTTTCCGCATCCGGTTGCGTTTACGCCGAGTGGCCAGCCGCTCTGGGATTTAAACGAAATTCGGAAGTATGCAGGCAAATAATTCACAGTTTGTTCGTATATTGTTCCCCTATACATTGTATAGGTGTCATGCTATAATAAAGACAACAGCAAGGGACGACAAACAAAACTAAATCTAGGAGGGTGTAAAATGTACAAAGTCAACTTTAACACTGGGGCAGGGAATGCAACGGCGGCAACGTTAGAGGAAGCGAAGCAGATCGCGCGGGACGAATTAGCCTACACGCAACAGGATATCACGATAGAGACGCCGGACGGCGAAGTAGTCACGACGGCAAAATGGTACGGCGTCGAACCAACGGAAGAGGACTTCGTTCTCGAACGGATCGGCAGTTACGGATTCTACCAGCTCTGGACGGATGAGCTGGAGAACATGTAAATCCCCCGCCAGCGGACGAAACCTAAAATAATAACGGGGCTTCGGCCCCTTCCAAACAAAACAAGGAGTGATTAAAGCGTCCAAAAAGATCGTCGAGGTCGATTAATAAAAAAGGGCAGGCCGGCAATAAGCCGCCTGCTTTTTACTGTCCGTTATCACCCTTATCCGCCTTGTGTTCGATAATTTCGTTCGGCTGCACTTGGAAATACGTGCAAATCCGGTCCAAAACCTCCATCGATACATATTCATCCTTCCCCATTTTGCAAGCTGTGCCGTGCCGATCCCGACCGCCTCCCGAAATTCAGTCTTCGTCATCTCTTTGTCGACGAGTAACCGCCAAAGCGGTTTGTACGAAAAACCCATCACACTTCCCCCTTCGGTATATTTGTTTCTAATTATAAAATTAAGTATTTCAAAACGCAAATATTTTTGTTGACACCATATTTCTAAAGTGGTATATTATATTCAGAAAGTGAAACATTATACCGCATAAGACCTCACCGCAAGGGAGGCGGCGTGAGAGGAGAAGATGAATAGTGGAAATCAAAAATCTCGGAACAGTACGCGGAGGAGCCAATTCGTATGCAAGATTTTTCTTGCATATCGAAACGCCAGATGGGGATAAAACCCCAAGGGACGAGCTCAAGGCAATCTTTGAACTGTGGGATGAGGAGTTTGGAATGACTGGCAAGCCTTGGTGCGGATGGTGTTATAGAGTAAACACCAGACGGGAATTCGCCGTGGTGCCTGCGATCATCCGTAAAGCTGTACGCGTTGGGTATACCGTCTCAACATCCATGTGGGATGTTGGCCCTAAAGGGCTTGTAAAAATGAATGAGGACCCAGCAACATTTTGGCAGATCGTCGCCCTTGCGCAGGCTTACTACGATCAGCGGTAGAAGAAGAAGAGAGCCGGGTATATACCAGGCTCTTTATTATTTAGGGCGAATCTACTATTATCAAAGTAAAGTAAAGGGGGCGGAGGATTGGAAACCCGCATTTGTAGGGCTCCAGGCTGCGGTAAATCTTTTGCGCCGCTGCGGTTTGATCACTATTATTGCGCGCCGAAGTGCCGTTATCGCGATCACAAGGCGCACAAGCGGGCGCTGATGCGGTTGGAAGGACGGTGCCCGCAATGCGGCCGCGAATGGACGGAGCCAAACGAAACGCATCGGGGCAAGCCGCAGCATTGCCGTCGGTGTCAGGAGTATTATGCCCATCGGCGCGTTAAATGACAAAAGACCCTAAACGGGTCCTTTGTCTTTTTACGTATTAACGCTGTTTCAATCCCCGCCCGCGCACGACGGGCGACATACTTCGAATATAATACGTATTCCGACGATTGTCAACCGTCCGCATACCGATATCTACCCGCCAGTTCCCGCCACCGCCCGCCTTGACGCGCCGCCATGACGAACGATTCCGTCAGTCCCCGGTCCGTCACGTTGTACGAAATGACCGGCCCCGGCGAAGTATCACGTCTATATTGCGCCTTTCGTTCGGCGTTTTTAACGCGTATGCCACGGTCCATAAACGCATTTTCTCGCTTGCTGCGTCTCCTCCGTTTATTCGGCCGATGATCCGCGCCGTCTACGCCTACGTTCTCCGCGACCCATAACGAAACCTCGCGTTCGTGTCGGTGGTTTAACTGTGACTCGCTAAAAAACGGATATTCCGTTTGAGCGGTCTTATACGGATTCGGATCCGTCAATTCTTCGTAAAGTATCGCGTCGGCTAAACGCTCGAGATGCGCCGGGTCAGTTATTCCTCCGTTTTCGATAACGCTACCGATTAGCGCGATTCTTTCGTCCCGATTGGCGGTATTGTAGCGTCGGCCCCCGTAGTCAATTACGTCACCTACGTTAAATATCATCGGTCGCCTGTCGCCTCCTCTTCGGTGGTCACTGTTACCTCACCGTAGTCCCAGCGTTTAAATACGGCCGCGATTTTTTCGACGGCGGATTCGACCGTTATATTTACGCTCGGTTGCGTAATCCCCATAACGCGGGCCGCCGTCTCTTGCGTAACGTCCAGCCCGTACACAAGCGCAATCGCTTCCGCCTGCCGATCCGTAAGGCCGGCGCTCTCAATCGCGCTGTGCAAATCGATCAAAATATCGGACGCTGCCGTATCGCCCTTAAATCGGCGGGCCGCAATCCGGTGCCGGTCGCGTAGCAGCGATTTAACGCCGGCCACCGTGTTTAATGCGTAAGTTTGCGTCAATCTTCGTTCGTCTTTCGTTGTATCGATTTTAACGTGTCCCATTTATTCTACGTCCTCCCGCTGTTTAATTTCAGCCGAGATATTACGTTGCCTATTCGTAATATCTCCGGTTTTAAGTTGCATCTGCCAAACGCCGCGATACTCGCCATCTGCGTAATAGTAAGGAAACGGAACGTACCCGAGTTCCTTCGCTAAATCGACGCTTTTCTCGTCAATCAATGCGCTCGGCGGCGGTGTATGCTCTTTCCAGCGGCCGAAACCATTACTGTATTCCACGATTTTACCGGCATTAAAGTGCGAACAACAGCATCCCAACGTTTCTACGCCCCGTCTGTTTAATTCCGCGATTTCGTCGGCAATGCACCGGTCAACCGGAACAGTCTTACGATTATGGATCGTAAATACCGGTACTGTATCTCCGTGTTTACACAATAATTACGCACTCCCCTCGTAATACCTGCGTAAAACATCGTTCTGCTTTATCCAACGGTGATCACCTCAAGTCTCGCAATTAACGGCTTGCTTATTGCCGCAATTACGTTGACTGTGACCGCGTTTCCCGCTTGCTTGTAACGTTGACTGTCACTAACCCCGGACGCTGCTACCGCGTCATGCTGTTCGTCAGCAAAGCCCTGCAACCGCCAGCATTCGCGCGGCGTTAGTTTGCGGATTCGGTAGCGCGGGTAATGACCGATTGCGACGCCGTGCTTATCCTGCGCGGTTAGTGTGAACGATTCCTCTCCGTCGTCTTTGAAACGGCGTCCGTTTTGGCGTTTTTCTTCGCGGTCAGGCGTGAGTACGGGACGGATTTCTTCTACAACTTGCGGAACCTTATCAAGCCGCGCCGCTTGTAGCGTTCCGGTTTCATCGTGTTTTATCGTCGTACTTGCGCTATGTGTTTTTTGGATAACCGTGTATGGCTCCATAACGTGTGTTCTCTGTCCGTGATTATCGAGACCTTTCGCGTAATTAGCGTCAAGCGCGTTTACTATGCTCTCGCTGTTTGTCCGTAATGTGCCGCGATCGTTAACGCAAGGTTCAACGATCTTCGTAACCGTATTGCCATGCTGATTCAAACACGTCGGCGCAATTCCATTTGTTCCGTAAACTGCTCCCGTTTGTCCGTTGTCTGACGGTAGGTGTCCGATTTTTTCGATTTGCGGTTCTGCAATTTTAGGCGTAGTATTTCCGCTAGTTCCCGTTGGTATTGTCGGTGCAATGCCTGTCGACGAGTAAACGCGCCTACAAATGTCGTGCCCTTTAATTCCGTCGACGTGACCGACCATTTCGCAATCGTCCGTATTGCCTGCGTTATCTCGCGCTTCGAGCTGCGCAATCAGCTTTACCGTTTTATCTTCGGAAAGGTAGTATTTCTCGTCAACGACCGGCTCCATTACGTCACGCAACCGCGCCGTTACGCCGCCTTCCGCCGGCCAGTCGAAGTTAAACGTACGTACACCTAACGCTTGTATTCTCCGCTTTGCTTTCGCAACGACATCGTTACCTTTAACGTTCCATGCTTCGTGTTCAGCGTCGCGGTCACATACGATATAAATACGCTCGCGGTTTTGAGGCACGCCGAAGTGTTTCGAATTGAGTACACGGAAATCAATCGCGTATCCAATATCGTTAAGCACCGAACACATAACTTCAAACGTATGGCCGCGATCATGCGATAACAGCCCCTTTACGTTTTCGAGCAGCATTAAGCGCGGCTGTTTAACGCTTGCGATTCGTGCAATCTCGAAAATAACGTCCCCCGCGTATCCTCGAATCCTTTGCGTTGGCCAGCGACAGAGAACGCCTGGCAATTATGGACGGCGATCATCGGCAAGCAGTACGAATTATCGACGGCAACTTCGAAGTTATATACCGGTAAGTTTTGTACGGGTGATTTCGTAATCCTATCAATTTTGAAGAATACGTAATCATCCGTAAACTCGACGCAATGCCCTTGCGACTGCCCTGCACGTAATATATAACTGTCTTTCGTGGTAACTTTTCGCCCTTCGATAACTGCCGTTCCTGCCGCGTTGTTCAACGTCAAAGAATATAAGCGGCGCTCTGTCTTCAACAACAGCCGCTGAACGCCTTCAAGTAAACAACGCGAAGTTGACGTAAACTGACGGTACCCCGCGTTGGTACAGCCGTCGCCGTTAAAATACCCGTCAATCAATGCGTCAGCCAGTTCGACTGGCAGGTTCTGGACAGACTCCGGGATACACTTGTCGGAGGCCGTGTTCCCCTTCGTAAACTGTTTTATAAATATCCACAACTCGACGTTAGTGATATGGACTTTTTTACACGTCCGCTCTTGTACGACCGTATAGGGGATATTTAGTACGTCAAGAACGTTGCTGATATACGCGAGTTTCGCGTCATTCGCGGCCATAATTACTCGGTAAGCATTTCGTACGCCTTGCGGCCGTACACGAGTGTCTTGCGTCCACCCCTCCGCCAACCAGTAGCCGATCAGTTTCCAGAAGTCACGAGACTCGAACGGTAGCGATGACAGGACCGTTTCGCTTGTAGATTGGTTAATCGCCTTTGTATACGTGAATTGCTTCGGCAGTTCACTCGTTTTGTTGAGCGGAAACCCGACGTAATCATCCACTGTCAAGTCTCTCGCCGCAACCCACCCTCGCTTCGTCCAAAACGGATGCTCGGACGTTGTTTTTATTGGGATGCGGTAATATTTCGCCGTAATTTCGTATAAGTCGCCGTTATACAGTTTCATCATTGGCGTAATGACTTCGCGGTAGTTTCCTGTGTGCGTCAGAACGACGTCACCTTTGCGAATGTTTTCGATATTAACAAAGCCCTTCGCTGTAATAACCTTTTGACCGGCCGGAAAGCACGGAAAGCCACCGACCAGTACGTCATGGTCCGGAATATCGTGCGCGTCAATTTTCGTTATGTCCCCGTGCAACTCTGGCGCTCCGTTATATAGCGCCCGGTACGCTTTTTGCGCGTACTTATCGATTTCAGACGCGAAAACACACTCGCCGCCTAACGGATCAAATGCGGACCGAAACCCGCCAATCCCCGCGAACAGTTCGATATATTTAAACGACAATAATACGCCACCCTTTCGTTTGAAATTTCGTTTGTTTTACGTTATACTTGCGGTAAATAACGCTAATTGATCGGAGTGTTACTACGACATGACCGTGACTAAACGATTCAACATCGAAGAAATACCGTTGGTTACGCTATATGTCGCGACGGACCAATACTGCCGCCTGCGCTTGTCAACGGACTTGATACGGTTGTATTCGCTGGATGCCGGCAATCGGGTCGCGCTCGGCTACGATTCAGCGGCGCGTGCGATTGCGGTCAAGCTCGCGGCAAATCCGAACGACCCGACGGCGGCTAACGTTGACAAGCGCGGCTATATCTCGGCGCGACGTTTCTTCGCGCGTACGCAGATCGAGCCGGAACGCCGCCGTTACGTGTTTGAGGCGGAGCAGGACGGCTGGCTCGTGTTTATTGCGGAAGATAGCGCATCATAATTTCGTCAATTTTCCGCTCCAAATCCGCCCAGTTTCCGGTATTCTCGATTTCGTAGTCGACCGCGAATGTATCAACGTACGACTCGGTTTCGTGCGAAAAATCACGCAGATCGAACGTGTCATTTGCGTTAATTGCCCGGTGGATACGTAGACTTTCCGGCGCACTAACGCGGATGATCACGAAACCTTCCGTCCGGCATCGTTCGTATTCGTTCGGCTGGCGCAAATCCGTAATGACGGCGTGGAATTTTTCGATGCCGCCAAGACCGCCGTAAGCGGCCGTCACAGCGCGTTCGAATTCGATTGACTCGAAACATTTACGGACCCAGACGTCGGGATCGCGCTCCCGCATCGTCTGGCCGAACCATTGTAATAATTCGCGGGGCTTGCGGCCATTCTCGAACTCGGACGGGAATATATCGCGGGCGTAACGTCTGATTGCGTCGCCGAACGCAAACCGCGTATATCCGTATTTTGCGAAAAGGATGCGGCCTACAGTGTCTTTGCCGCTACGAATCTGGCCCGTAATAGCGATGTTAGGTAACGTCGTCATTCGGCGGCCACCCCCGTCCACTTACCGTCTTTATCGACGGTTGCGACGATCGTGGGCGTAATAGTAAACGTGGCGACGGCGTATTCCGGCCATTTCGCTTTCCATATACGCTGTTTGATCGCTAGTTTTGCGTCGCGCTCCGTATAGTACGTTTTGCCGAGCGCGAGTTTTCCCGTCGCGATTTCGATAACGGCGTACAGTCGTTCCATTATTCCGACACTCCTTCGCGGCTGTCGTCGAGGATTACCGCGTCCTTTATAAGACACCACCACTCGTATCCGTCAAAAATATACGTATACCCTTCGTCTGACCACGCAAACGGATGCCCCGCATATACGCCTACCGTTCGATGCGTTGGACGTACGGCGTATACCTTTTGAGGCCCGTTCCTCGTCTCTACAATATCCCCTACGCGCGGCTCTGTCGGCTGCGGCGCGTTCAGATATTCGTCAGGCACCGTAAGGCCCAACGCCCGCCTTAACGAAATCGCACGTCCTATATGCGTATTAAACACGTCACCCGGCGCGCATTTTGCGATGCCGCGATTGTCGACCACACCGCAGTAATAGCGGAGCGCGACGACTGTTCGTTTCTCGCGATTGACGACGAATTTTACTTCCGAATGCGCGCCGGTATATCTCGCAACCAATCCCTCAACGTCCTTTTTCGCTCGCTCTACGATTTCGTCGCGGGTCAGGGCCGATTTTTGACGTTAAAGAGCGCTTGAATTTGCGCTTTGAGGTCCGAAACCTCTTCTATAATCTCGTCGATTCGACGGGACAATTCGGAAACCAGGCTGTCAATTTCCGTCTCGACCGGTTCGAGTACGACGTATGCCGAATGGTTGACGTGCCATGTGCCAGAATTGTAGACATAAGCATTTCCTAAACCTTTGAAGTCCGCTATGACGTCATCGTCTCCCATAATCTTTACCCTAGCGATATTTCCAACTTTAAAATAATCACCGTCACACGCCCCGGAACCGAAGCCATCGTACGTAATTTTGATCAACTCGCCGGGCGACGCCTTCCGTTTAACCTCGCGGTATTCCCGCTCAATGCCGTCAATTTTCAGTTTCACTCGTCATTCCTCCGTTTCTTTTTCGTTTATAATCCGTACTTCCACGTCTTGCCGCCCGAACTCGTACGCTTCCTCTTCTGTCGCCATTAACACGTCGAGCCGCGTTCCTTTGATTGCGCCGCCGGTGTCCTCCGCAATCGCTTCGATAACCGTCCCGTCAGCCAAACGTATATCCAACGCCGTCCCTAGCGGAATCTCGCGCGGGTCAACGGCAACGACGCGCCTCCCTTCGTGATATTGCGTTTGTCTTACGTCGATACCCGTTTTCGTTATGCCGATACAGCCGCGGCAATCCGCCGTATACGCCGTCGCCTCGAACGTTAGCCATTCCGGCTCTGGCGCGGCCGGCTCTTCGTACGTCATAATCGCGTAAGCTAGCGCGAACAACGTTTTGATTACGTTAATTGCGCGAGTCTCCGATCAACTTCGGCGTACAGGCGGGCGCGGGCGTCTTCGAGCGTAATAGGTACGAGGTCTTCCGTCAGAACATCGTCATATTCTCCGTCAAGTATCGATTTGCAGGCGTATTCCCATCCGGGAAAATTACGTTCGACAATCCTTACAACGCTGCCAGCCGGAAAAGTGTCGATTGTCGACGCATTTTTGGCTACAACAGCAAGCGCGCCCGGTCGGAGTTCTTCGCGCAATTTCGCTTCCAGTTCCGCTAGTTCGGCGCGTTTTTCCGCGATTAGTTCCGGGAGTGATTTCGTCTTGGTCGGCCCTTTGCGGAAAAGATGCGACACTTATCGGGCGTATACTTAACTGCGAAACACTCTTCGTCGTCGTTGTTGATATACGTTAATTCTCCGTCGTCTGGATCGGTAAACACCGCGAATACATCACCGGTTTTTGTGCCGATTAATTTGTCATCCACCACGTAAAACAAATCGCCATCCTGCGGTTCTTGACCGTCAGCCAACCGATAGTACGTATCGCCGTCGTACTCAATCGTCGTCAAGTCCGGCGCGACTTTAACGTTTTCCAATTTCGCCATCTCATTCGCTCCCTTCGAAGAATTTCGTTGTCCATTCGTCGACTTTCGTTATTTCCTCGCGGATTCTTTCGGCCAAGTTCGCGATTTCGTGCTGCGCTCCCGAGCCAGACCGCCGTTTATTGTAAAATTCGAGATACGCGCGTAGGTTACCGGTCATTACGAGATTGCACGCGGCGGCATTCGGCAGGACATAGCGCGCATCTTCCGCAGGAACGCCGGCTTCGCGTAAACGGTCGTATACCGCTTGAATGTACGCCATCGCTTCGTCAAATAGCGACTCTGCGTCGTCCTCAAAAAACGACCCCACGTTAAATCTCTTGTCTCGCGTTATTGACGGCGGCGTCACGTAATCGAATCCGCCAGACTTATCGTCTCTGCCGAACCGTACATAGCGTTGGCTCTGCACGCTAAACGAAAACTGACGGTGCCGCGTCAATTGCGCGAGCAACGAGCGAGATACGCCCTCAATCGCGAACGTGTACGTGATATGCTCCAAAGTTGAGGCGTGCTTACTCCGCCAAATGTGTCGGAACAACCGATCAGCGTCCGTTCCACCTTCGCCGTCTGATGCCTCTCTTCGGAAATATTTCGCGCCTTCTGTCGGCAGGATTTCCGTCGGCTTTAGCGGTGAGTAGCACGTTCTGATTGCGGTCAGGGCGACGGCGGCGCGCTCGTTAACGCCAACGCTCTCGTCGATCGGGTAAATTTCGTCGAGAAATTCGTCAGATAGGCGGGTATGTGCGATAAGTTTCACGTCCAATATTCGTCACTCCTCCGCAAGTCTTCGTAATGCCTCGCCATTTCGTTCGACCACGCGCTCGATGACTTCGCGTATTTCTTCGTTAGTTGCCGTACGTATGTCGCGTGTACCCGTCGAACCAAAACCGCCGGCCCCGCGTTGAGTATCGCTTAATTCGGCCGTTACCGTAAATTCAGCGCGAATGACCGGTGCGATGACGCCTTGGCAAATCCGATCGCCGCGACGGATGAGATACGAAATATGCGGGTACTCGCCGCAAGGAATCTCGGTGGAAACTTCGTTGGATATGTCGAAAACTTCCCCGTGTCTTTCGTAGATTTCTAACGGATACTCTCCGTCTATATCGCTTATAAAAACGCCGTAATCTGGCTTCGCGATGTTCTCGATTATAACGCCGACCTCGCCCCTAAAATCAGAGTCTATCGTAGCTGGGGCGTTCGCTACCCGTAGTTTCGTGTTCAACGATATACCCGAACGGGGCCTAAGCTGCATTTCGTAGCCGGGCGGAATCTCAAACGCCAGCCCCGTCCGTACGAGTTTCGTTTCGCCGGGTGCAATAATCACGTCCTCGACCGCGTACAGGTCGAAACCGGCGGCACCGGGCGTCGTGTACGTCGGTATGCGCGCGTGTTCGGACAGTTTGCGGACTTTTACGTTAATTGCGTTCCCCTGCTCGCCATCAAACTCCGCCAGAATTTTCGCCCGTTGCTGCTGATTTGACGCGGTAATTTCCGCCTGACTGCGTAAGTCTATTCGTTTCATTCTCGCCCTCCTTCGTGTATTTTTATTAAGCGCGCCGCTGTTCGTTCAGCCCACGGATTCCACGGCAGATCGAAGCCGGTAGTGCCGTCCCAGTTCGCAAATTCAGCGGCAAATTCCGCCTTACCGGCCTCGTCCGGGTACTGGCGCTGTAAATCCGCTAACTCGTACGCCCACTTGTCGTACGTCGCATCGGAAATAATTGACGTACAATACCGGTAATAAATCACAGAATGGACGTAGAGTTTACGGCGGAGGTACGTTATGCGTTCGGTAATCGTTTGATTCACGTTCCCTTATCGCCCTCCTTCGTCGTCCAGCGTTGCTCCCAACGCGACGTAAAACAGAACTGACGTAAACATCGCGGCAATCGTCGTCCATTTATCCGGCTCGAATACGTCCGACATGTATAAAGCGAGCGATACCGCCCAATATGCCGCGAGTCCGAACGAAATCCACCGTATGGCGCTCACTTTTCGTCACCTCCTACTTTATATAACGCACATACTTTTGCGATTTTGGGACGTCACGGCCGGTCAAATACGAAATCTTCGTCACGGATCGGCTCGATGTTCAATGCCATAACGTACCCGTCGCCTTTTTGCGAAAAGAAATCGTGATTTTTCGTTCCCGTGTCCAAACCGTTTTCGACGATCGGACTAAACGGGGCCGGCGAAAATACCGGATCAAGACCGAGGTTCATAAGCGCCTTATTCGCGTTATATTCGACGTAACGAACAACGTCGTCGGCCAGCCCGATTTTGCCGTATATCTCGCGCGTATACTCGACTTCATTATCGTAAAGGTCCGCGAGCAGTTCGTCAGTTTCGGACTCGACCGCCGCCCGCTCGTCGAACGTTAATTTGGCGCGAATCTCCTGCGCGATCATGCCGACGAATACGCCGTGAATCGACTCATCAAGCAGGATTTTCCGGATGATTTCGCCGCTCGTAGTCATGCGTCCCTGCCCCGCGAGATATAGCGGATAATAGAAACCGGAATAGAACAGGAACGATTCGAGAAATACCGAAGCCACGCACGCCATATAAACGTCAGACGGCCGCGCATCAGGACGGAGCAGACGGCGGTAATAGTCCGAAATCCGCCCGGCTTTGTACGTAAGGTGACGCTGACCGCCGACCCATTCGCCGAGCAAATATTCTGTTTCGGCCGACGGAATAAGTGTCGTAAATATGTGCGAGTATGATTTCGCGTGAATCTGCTCCATCGCGCCCATGAACGATAAAACGGCGCGCTTACGGTTGTCGGCGATATGCAGCGAAATTAACGGCATGCCCTCGCCGCCTTGTAACGTGTCGAGTCCGGTCAGGCCAGCGAGAACGCGCTTGTATACGGTCCTTTCCGCTTCGGTCAGCGCGTCCCATGCCGCAATGTCTTTCGATACAGGGAATTCCTCCTCCGTCCAAAATTGTGCGATATTTTGCCGCCAAAACGTCGTTACGTAGTCAGCAGATACGTTCCAATTAACCGCGTTCAATACTTCGTCTCCTCTCGTTGTTTAAATCGCGCAGCTCGTGCATTCTTCAGGCCGCAGCAGCCGATTTCGCGTATAATAGAGCGACTTCAAGCCGCGTTTGTGCGCGTAAATGTACAGACGCGCCAACTCTCGCGTTGAGATGTCGCTATTGACGTAAAGGATTGTCGATATCCCCTGATCGATGTGCGGCTGAATCTCCGCGATCAGATCAATAAGCGCATATT
Organism: Paenibacillus cisolokensis; assembly: GCF_018403665.1. Taxonomy (GTDB): domain Bacteria; phylum Bacillota; class Bacilli; order Paenibacillales; family Paenibacillaceae; genus Paenibacillus_AH; species Paenibacillus_AH cisolokensis. The sequence continues at coordinate 12,189 of NZ_BOVJ01000068.1, read as the reverse complement.
GATCGATATTGTACGCGGACTTGTAAAACCATTGCGTTTGCGGCGATAGAAACGGCATTGGATAGTACGTTTCCGCGTTGCCGTACGAGCGCCGTTCGATGTGTTCAACGATCGGCATGACGCTGGACGTCGCGTTCTGGATATACGAGATGCTTTGCGTCGGCGCGATCGCCAGCCGGTAGGCATGATAGAGACCGTAATACTGAACGTAGAACGCCAACGCCGCCCAATCGTCCGTACGCGGAACGTAGATACCAGACTTAGCGAATATCTCCGCGACTTTATCCGTTCGGGGCGCGAAGTCTTCCGACTCGTAACGTTCGAAGTACGTCCCGCTCGCGTAATCTGACAGATCAAACCCCTCGAATGCCTGATCGCGCTCTTTCGCTATCTGGCACGAAGCCTCAAGCGAATAAAAATTCATTGCCGCGAAGAACGTCCGACAGAAGTCGCGCGCCTCTTCGGACTCATATTGGATACCGTTTTTCGCAAAGAAACCGTGCAGATTCATAACACCGAGGCCGACGGAGTGAAGTTGTTCGTTCGCCAACCGTACGCCCGGCGCGTTATCAATCCGCGTCATATCAGATACGGCCGTCAGCGCACGCATCCCTTCGTGAACGGATTCGCGGAGTTTCCCCGTCTCCATAACGTTAACGATATTGAGCGAACCGAGATTACACGAAATATCGCGCCGGATAACGTCAGGCTGTCCGTAGTCCGTAATGACCGACGTTTCCTGCAACTGGAAAATCTCCGTACAGAGGTTCGACATTTTCACGCGGCCGATTACGTTCAGAGCGTGCGCCTTATTCGCATTATCGCGAAACATCAAATACGGATACCCCGACTGTAATTGCGTAATCGCGATCCGTTCCAGCAAGTCGCGCGCAGGCATTGACCGTTTCCGTACCGCTGGATTTTCGGACAATTCACGGTAAACCTCTTCCGTCATGTTCATATCGTCAAGATGCGTCCCGTACGCTCTGTAAACGGTGTGCGGCGCGAACATGTTAACGTCTTCGCCCCGTTCGGCCAGCGTAAAAAACAGTGACGGAACGATCAGGCCGACAGATAACGTATTAAGCCGCGTATCTTCGTCCGCGTTAATCTTTTTCGTATCGAGAAACTCCGGCGTGTCGTAGTGGAAAATGTTAAGATACGCAGCACCCGCGCCTGGTCGAGTTCCAAGCTGATCGCAGTACGCAAAGGCATGCTCGAGCGACTTCGCAATGGGGATGACGCCCTTTGCACAGTTATCGATCCCTTTAATCGCCTCTCCCCGCGCTCGTAACTTCGAAAGATTGATCGCCACGCCGCCGCCAATTTTCGATAGCTGCTTTGCCGTTGACTCTACGTAATTGATCGAATTGAGCGAATCGTCCATTTCGAGCAAAAAACACGATACCATCTCGCCACGACGCGCCCGACCTGCGTTCATAAACGTCGGCGTCGCCGGTTGATAACGCTGCTCCATCATCGACCGCGCCAATTTAACGGCCAAATCGTAATCACCGCGCGCCAGATATAACGCCACGATCGCGACGTGCTGCGCGTAATTTTCGAGATATTGCGTCTTGTCGTTCGTTTTCAGCGCGTAATCCTTATAAAACTTCGACGCCGCCATGTACGAAGCAAACCGGAAATTGTACGAATCGCAAATTTTGTGAATCTCCGTAAGTTCCTCGTCAGCATAGTCCGCGAACACGTCGTAATAAAACGCATTGTCTACGAGATAGCGGAGCCGATCGATTACTCCGTTAAATTTAACGGTCTTCGCGGCCACTTCCGCCATGAATACGTCCAGCGCCGCCTGGTCGCGGTCAAGACGGTAAAAACCGTCCTCGCCGCGCTGCTTGATTTCGTTATTAAGTTCGATATGACTCGTTGTCAACCTTCGCTGCCTCCTCGTTAAATTTCCGTACATCGTCGTCATTGCCCGCCAGTTCAAACCTTAGTTCTGCAGAAGCTGTAATGAGTCGAGGCGCTTGTTGGCGGTTTCTACGTATTCACGATCGATCTCGAATACGATAAAATTACGTCCCTCAACCAATGCCGCCTCACATAACGATCCCGTCCCACCAAACCCGTCGAATACAACTGCTCCCGGATCGCTCGAATTCCGTATAAATAGTCGAAGTAATTCAGTTGGCTTTTCTGTCGGATGAGTCAACTTACTGCTCGGAACTTTAGCGCAGTCGATAACGTCAGGACAACGTTTTCCACGAAGAAGCGACCTCCCTTTGTGCCCGTATAGTACAAGCTCGTGCTTCGGCCCGTATGCGCCCCTAAGATCTCCGGTCCCGTGAACGTTCTTACTCCAAACAATAAGGTTTTTAAGCTTGAAGTGCTTTTCGAATTCTGCTTTAAAGAAGTCAATATGGTGCCAGCTACAAAATACGTAAATCGCCGTATCTGCTTTCATTATCCGCTGACATTCCGCCAAGTATTGCGAAATCAACGCAGTGGCGTCTTTGTCGTTCGCGATGTGGCGAAATTTTTCCGTGGCTACACGTCTATTACTCCGGTAATTCATCAGATACGGCGGGTCTGTAACAATAAGATCAACGCTACCGTCTGGAATCATCCGCATTCCCTCGATACAATCACGTTGATATATCCGGTTTAACTCGAGTTCACCGAGTAACTTCTTCGTCAATACGCGATACCTCCTCGTTAAATTTACGCACGTCTTCGTCATTGCCCGCTAGTTCAAACCGTAGTATCAGCGGCACACCGTATTCTCGCGCTATCTTTTCGCCCGCCACGCCAAACAGCGGACCAAAATTACGGTTCCCGCTGACCGCCACCGCCCGAAGCCAACCGCCATATTCGCGTAAATATTCCGTAACTGGCTCCGGTATTTCCCCGAAACCGATCGTCGGCGTAACGAGAATATACGGTTCGGCTACGATTTCCGGTATTTGATACGCGCGCCGCCCCGTCTTTTCAACGAAGCGACGAACGTTACCAGTCAGCGAATAGTAGACGATCGGTAGGCGGAGTCTTTCGATTAATCGCGCTCGCCTTGCGTCTAACTTCGCGATCTCTTCGTGTTTGATTCGGAGCGCGTATTCAACGTCGGCTAGCTCCCGCCGCAGTAAATCGCGAATCATACGTCAATCCGTCCTTCCCGTATCAACCACGCCAGCACGACGGCGGCCGCATCGCTCTCGTCATCCGTCGCAAACCGATAATCAGCCGCCAGTCCGAGGATTCTTCGTACGCCTGCCGCAACGTCCGCTTTGTCTGCGCTGCCCGAACCGCCAATCGTCTTTTTAACGGTCGTCGGCGTTATATGCGCGGTAATGTCGTAACCAAGCGCAGCTAACCCGTCCTCAACCGCAGCCCACGCGCTATAAATCGTCTGCGTCGCGCGCTTATTACGGCCGGACGTGAAGTCCTCGCGGACGATTCCGTCAAACGGTCCGTATTTGTTCGCGAATAGCAACGCGGTAGACTTTACGACCGCCCGCCGCTGTGCGTCCGTCATATTCGCGCTTGTCTTTGCGTGTGTCACCGCGACTAGCGTAGGCTTACGGTTTTTAACGGACACGGCCGCGAAGCCCGGCGACGTTAACGATAAGTCGAGGCCGGCGTAAATTTCGGTATCACTTCGTTTTGTTACCGTAGTTTTCCGCCTCCCTCCGCCAAGCTTCATATGCGGCCTCAAACGTTGGATATTTCGCCATCAGTCCGATTAGTCCTGACGTTACAAGAAACGACTGGCCGCACGGTCCTTTCGGTACACATTTTCGTTGCTCTTCGTTAAGCCACGCCACGAAATCGCCTAAACCGCTGATCCAGTAGTCCTTTTCGAATATCCCTACGCAAAAGGTTTCGTTCATTTGGCGTCGTCCTCGTCGTCGTGTTCGATATATTCCACGACCACAATGTATAGCAGGATAACACCGCTAAGGATACGGACCCAGAGCGGCGCGTCTCTGAACATCAATTGATACGCGATAATAAGACCGTACGCTACCGCACAAAGAACGCCGAAAGCGATAATTCCGTCAATAACTGCGCGTGCTATTCGTTTAATCACTCGATCGCCTCCTTACGAAGTGTATAGACGGAGTTTTCCGTCCGGACCTTCAACACGTTATCGCCCGTCAGAACGCTTCGTACCAGAGATGTCCGCAAATACGTACCCTCGTCGACGTAGTACGCAATAAACCGTTCGCCAACGGTTAGGGTAACGATTTGGACGCGCTGGCCCCGCCGTCTTTCGTCGCGTTCGTGCGGGCCTCCGTCAATATCGCGGATTGATTCGATAATGTACGTATTCATCCGGCGGCCGCCTCCTCGATACGAATATCTACAGTGATCTCCGCGTTTTCGCCCGTTTCGTTACGCATCATGCGCATAACTTCCGCCTTCACTTCGTCGATCCGCTCTGCGCGTTGTGTTTCCGTAAGAGCTTCGTATTTCTCCGCGTCATCTCCTTCGATAACGTCGCGGACGTGAATATCGACAGCCATAACGTATTTCATCTACGCAACCTCCCGTAACTTCCGTATTTGTTCGAGTGCTTCCGTATACTGACGTTTCTTCCAATCCGGCAGCCCGGACCGTTGTATTGCGGCGACTTGTCGCTCCAATTGCGTCAACTCTTCGTCTGACAACGACAACGCGCACGCTGTTTTGAAGTTGTTAAATGTCCACTTCTCGATATCGAGCGCCGGCGGCTCGCCTTTTTCCGCCGCCTCGACGATTGACGCGAAGTGATCGAGGACTTCCGCGCGCATTTCGTCCGTAATTTCGATACAATGGACGGCAATGTCCGGATTTTTCTCGTATTCAGCGGCCGACATTTCCCACGATTTTTCGATGCGTTAACGTAGAGGATGACGTAATAATCGACAGGCTGCGCCGGGCTACCGTACATCAACGAATAACACACCGCTTGCTTAACGTGATCCTCTTTCGGGCCGCTGCGTTGACTGTAGCCGGACGTCTGCGAATACGTCGTTTGTTTCGATTTAATTTCGAGACCGACGCGTAATACTTCGCCATCCTCCGTCACGTACCGCATAATGCCGTCGCATGTGCCGAACAGCGAGAATTGGCGGCCTTTGTGCGTAATAATGGCGTTCCTCTTCGCGAAGTCCTCGAACATCGGCTCGCCAGCTTCGTTACGTTCGAACGCAAATCGCGCGCCCGGCATATGTTTTTCCGCAAACAGGATGTCGCGTTGAATCGTCCCCCCAATCGCACTACCGATACGAGTCCATCGGCCTTGATGCGGCGGCGTATCCGTTTTATCTCGCTTGGCCCCGCGCATTTTTTCGTAGAGCATACGAGGACAGGCGTTCGCGGCCGACGGTGAGAAATACGGAATGCCCCGCGCCGGCCATATTTTACGTTGCCTATTCGTAAGTATGTCGGCATACCAGCGGTGGATTTGCGCGTCGAGTGCGTCGTCGAACGTTTCCGGCCGCGCGTGCCAGGCGTCGAGATATTCGGCAAAGTCCGCTGCGATACGGTCAGTTAGCGACTGTTTCGGGATACCTACGGTTGTGAAAATCGAGATTTATACCGCCCCCTTTATCGTTCTGTACTCACTAAAATACAAGTCGGTGCGGGGTGCCGCTGATTTAGTTAATCGAACGGTAACTCTCCCCGTATTAAACGACTTGCGTGGAATGTAACATACAAGTCGCGTAGATAAATCAACGACGGCTAAATAGTCGTAATCCTCCATTGAATAATGACGAGACGATGCGCTAGGTCTTCTAGCGTCCACTACTAAACGACCGTTCTTGGGAGTTGCGGCCTTAACTTGTATCTTGAAACATAGCTCACCGCGTTCGGCTAGAATGTCGTAAACACATTGGGCAGACGATGGTAGAAACGTCGTGAAGCCTGCTAAAATCAAGTCCGCCTCTACTAATCGTTCCGCCGCTAGTCCCTTACTAGGTGCGTTCGTACAATCACGCTCCTTTTTCGTATTTATCCGAAAACTCCGGCAACGGCCGGCAATTCGCGTAATCCCATTCGTGTGGTGCGTATTCTTGCATCCATCGCGGCTCAATTACGATGTCCGTTACGAGCGGTACCGAAAGCGTCGCCGTCTGCGTCATGATTTCGCGTATGAGTTCGATCGTCTCCGGCGTTAGTTGCTCGTTCGGTATCGAGTTTTTTATTTCGTCGTGTATAGACGCGTTAAACTCCCAGCCGCGCGCCTTACATTCGCGAGCGTTACGGTTGCCGATCATTTTCAGAATGTCAGCGCCAGTCCCTTGAATTACGGCGTTAAATGCCGCGCGCTCCCAATATCCGATAAGACCGCGCTTTTCTGCGAGTATGTCGATTTCGTCTTGTATGGCGGTCAGTTTCCGTTGATCGGCCGGTGTGAGTGTGCGTTTCGACCGCAGTTGTTTTCGCTCGGTATACAAGCGGATTAAGCGTTGCTCGTTACGTTGTTGTTCGGCTGCGACCGCCTTGTAATCCGGGAATCGACGTTTCCGCCCGAACAGTGTTTCGACGTAACCGTTTTTCCGCATAAACTCGCGGATGTCGGCGACCATCTGCCGGAAGCTCGGGAAAGTACGGTCGAAGTTTTCGAAGAACATCGCGGCTACGTCGTCCGATACGCCCATCTTCTTCGCGAATGATTTCGGCGACTGGTCGTACGATACCGCAAGAACTCCGGTTTTCATCATCTTGCGCGGCTGGAACGTGCCTGTCGGATCGTGCGCTTTGTCGACGCAATATTCTTCTGCAAGGCCGAACGTCCGCATCGCCATCGTCGTATACAGGTCGACGCGATCAAGAAATATCTGACGTAGCGAATTGTCGCCGTACCGCGTATACATGATGTGACCTTGTATTCTAGGCTCGATTTGCCCTAGGTCCGCACCGACGAACGTGAAGCCAGCGCGAGGAACGAAGCAATTACGGACGAGAGCGCCGCCGTCCTTTGAAGATGGCATATTTTGTAAATTCGAACCTTTCGGTACTTTCCGTTCGTCAGCGATCAATTTACGGACGATTGCGTGATAGTTAGCGTCAGTTATCGTCAATCCCACGGCGGCTCATCTCCCTCCGTTTCAAATTCGCGCAATATATCGATCGGCCGTCCGCTATATCCCGACGAACTATATCGCCCAGTCGCGGTCCCTCCCGCCTTGAACTCGCTATGCAGTCGCCCATCCGCTTCGAGCGCCTGCGGTATCTTCGTCACGTACGTATTCAGCAGTTTTTCGTACGCCGCAACGGTCGCGAGCGGTTTTAGCGCTTCTTCTTCGGCATAGTACGCCTCCATAACGTCAGCCGCCGTCGATCTCGTTTTCCCCCGCTTAAATTGCGGCGTCCTATCGCGAATCCCGAGATGGTCGTAAATCAGATACGCGAGATGATTTCCGTTTGTGATCGAAAACTCTTCCGTAAACAGCGGCGCATGCTTTTCGTCGGCCGGCACTAAAACTTCGGCTTCTAATTCCGCTAACCGCGTCTTTGCGTCAGCATAACGTTTAAGATGCGTTTTGCCCGCCGCTTCGTCTGCGGCTATCGACGCCTTTAATTTCGCGATCGCTTCGTCACGTCTCGCTATCTTCCGTTCTTGCGCCGCTATCCAGTCTGCAACCTTTTTCGCGTTAATCGTGCGGTCCATCTTGCGGACAAACTCCGCATCGATTCCGTACGTTTCGATAACCGCGCGCTTGGCTTCTTCGAGCTTTTGCGTAAACTCCGCCTCCAACTTCGCCAGCCCTTCGAGATCGATTTCGAATCCGCAACGCGCTAGGAATACGTCAGTCTCCGGCAATTTCGAGTCAATCCGCGCGTAACATTCGAGCAGGCGGCCTTTACCGTCGGCGCTCGGCGCTTGTGCCATCATTTCGTACTGCCATTCGAACAATTTCCAGCCATACTTAACGTCATTAATCGCGTATATGCCGACAAGTTCGGTATTAAACGGGGCCGGCGATCGATTACCGAACAAGTCTTCAAACGTAAAGATTTCGCCGTCTATTCCGAACAAGCGGCCGTATTTCGCAATCAACGGTTTCAGACCGTACGACTCTTCGTGTTCGTTCAGCAAATTCATCGCGTCGAGCGTATCCCACACGCAGCCGCCGATTTCGTACCCGTCTTTGATCGCGACGTGTAAATCGTAGCGCGCCGACCCCATATGGAACGTCTTACCGTGATTTGGCCGCGAAAGATACGGACTGATTGCGGCGATAACCTTCGAGCGCGTGAGCTGCGGGTCGCCCGCCTTAAACGCGCTTTGCTCCGTAAGAAACTCGAATCCCAGCTCTCCGCGCATATCGACGTGACCGTACGGCAGATAATAGCCTTCGTTAAGCAGCGGCAACCATATCGAAAACCCGATTGATAGGTCGATATACGTATCAACCCCGGTACCTTCGAAGTCCCCCGCCGTCATCGTATCGACACCGAGTATTCGGAATCGGTCGCGCCATTCCGTCATTTGCCGTCGGCACTCTTCGCGCAATCGGTCGACGAACGCTGGCAGTTCGGAATCATCCGTCAAAATCCGGTAATTTGGCGGTTTGGAAGCGAGGACTTCCGCTATCCTCGCCTCGCGTTCAGCCGCCTCTGATTCGCGCAATATCCGATAACCGACCGCCAATACGTCGCTTTTCGTCCATTTTTTGCCGTCGGAGCGAACGTTGCCTATTCGTCCGCTCTCGTATGCCTGGCGCGCGGCTTCGTATTGTCGACGTTCCTTTTCCGTCATGGACATTGCGCCGATCCGCTCAAATGCTTCTTCCGCTGTCTCTGGATTCGCCGCAGCTCGCCGTTCGACCGCGCTTTTTACGGCCGCCCGCGTGTTTTCGTTATCATCCGTCGCCAAACGGAGATTTAGTTTTATTTCGCGTCACCTCCCGCAATATCAACACTTTCGTTTATTCGATATAACCGCCGACTGTCGCGAAGCCCTCCGCGTCATAAACGGAATCGAACGCAAACTCAACGTCACAAACTCCGTTATTGTGGACGAGCGCGCCGTCTTCGCGAATACGTCGTACCTCGTCACCTTCGTAAATCTCGCCGCCACAGCCCATACATAACGCGACCGTTAACGCTTCTTGCGGGTCTTTTAACGCCATTACTGCGCCACCGCCGTTTGATCACGTACAATTTCGGTCGGCAACTTGACCCAACGTTTGCTCGCCGTAGCCTCTTGCGCCCAATACTCGGCCTGCCCCGTATTTTCAAACATGTAAACCGCGTCGCCCAGGACGCCAACGATATAGTCAGCGTCGGGCTTTGCGTAAGGCTCGCCGTTACTTTTGCGCGCAGAGACTACGAGCGCCCCGTCGCGGTCTTCACGGACCCGAATCGTTTTGATTTGCGCTGTATACCATTCGCGATTAACTGGATCGCGGAACACAACGTCAAACGGTTCGTCAGTCTCCGGTTTTGCTACGATATAGCCCGCGTTAAGCAGTGCGCGGCGGGCCGTCATTTCCGATACTTTACCGACAACTTCGCTAATGTGTGCCGTAGATTTCGCCCTCCCCTTCGTCATCCTCGTCGTAATCCGGTGTAATCACGACGAACTTTACAGGGCCGACCGCCCCGTCTGGCGCTGGATTGACCGCAACCATAACGCTGACGTCCGCCGGCCCGACGTATTCTTCGATCGCGCGGAAAAACTCGTTCAATTGGCGACCAAGGCGCGGTAACGTGGCCGGACTCTTGACGTTAATGCCGACGTTGACTGACCGTTTATTTGCGCTCATTTTCTTCGGCCTCCTTCGTCACAACGCCTAATACGAGCACAAACAACGCGAACGCTGCGCAAAACGCGGCGGGCAACGGGATAAAGACGAGTAACGCCATAATCCCGAACGCCGCCAGAACGATTAGAGCAGCGGAACCAATCGCGACAATAATCGTAGCCAGAATGTAGATCATCAGAAAATAATTTCGGGCTTATTACCGTCGTTTTTCGGCAGCGGCGTTACTGCGCCGTCAGCAGCGGTAGCGGCAGCCTCCGACGACAGACCCAAGCGTCTGATGTCAAAACCGGCAATTTCGAGGTTTTTCGTTTGCTCCGCCTCGTCTGCGACGTACAAGCACGTTTCAAACAACGCGAAGTCGAACGGTTCCAGCGCGTCGGCGGCTTCGAAATTCTTGCGCTCCTGTTCCGTTAGTTCCTCGTCCATATCGAGGATTGGCGTGAGAGAAACGGTCGTGTTCGTAGAGCTGCCGGTTTTCGAAAGTTCGAACGCCAGCTTATCGAGCCTTTTCGCGTATTTCTGAATCGTTGCGAACACGCCAGACGCTTGTTTCGGCGTAAGATCGACGACACCGTATTGACCATCCGCCAGATTTACAAAAGCAACGAGATATTTCGGCTTACCCTTCAAAAGGTACGCCTGCTTACGGATCTTTTCGTAAGTGTCATCGTCGCCAGCGTCTTTGGCGGCTTTTGCTTCGGCGTACAGCAGCTCGGAAGCACGGTCCCAGATCGTAGGATTATCCGTTACGAAGCCTTTCGCGTTGCGTTCGGACGGCACTTTCGGAACAAACGTATTGACTTTACCGAAAATCCCGTAAGCGTAGTACTCAACGGAGTCCTCCGCCGACTTGAACCGGACTTTGTACGTAGTCCCAGACGTAAACGGCAAAATAACGGAATTGTCGTCGTCTTTCTCCGTCGTGGCACTCGTTACGGCCTCCGCGCCGCGTTTCGTAAACATTGCCATTTGATCGCATCCTTTCGTCATAATTTCGTCAAAACTACGCTAAAACCCGTCCTAAACCGCTATCCTCCTTTCGCTAAATTTCGGACAGCAACGCGTATCTTGCGTCCGCGACGGACCGCTAACGGACATAGCGTAAGCGTCAGCGTTAACGATCCGTGGCCGGCGCGAGAAGTCGTTATTTTTCGCAGGCTTTCGCGTATTGTGACTGCGTTAATTTCAAATTGTCGTCACTTAAAACCCGTCGGACTGGCGATAATTTCGCGATTTCTCGTTTGATCTCGCGGCGTTCTTTTAGTACGTCCTGCAAACGTTTGGCAAGACGGTATCCTGATACGACATCAAACCGACAGCCCTCGATCTCGTGGTAAATACCGGAGATAATACGATCAACCCTCGACAATTCCGAGGAAAGACGTTTCGATTCGTTCCTTACGCGGTGCGCTAACGACTGCAACTCCGAATAAAAACGATCGGTCACGCAAGCCGCACCGCCTTTAGCGCGCCGTCGCGTTCGATCTGGCGCGAAATATCGGAATAATCTTCGTAAAAAATTTCCGGAAAAATTTCGTTATATTGCGAAACCTCATCGTTTGTAATTCGTATGTTATCGTGAGTGGACAAGCGGATCATGGTACATTACCTCCGTTGACAATTGTAAATGGGATAGCGTATAATATTGTACGGTCCAATATTTCTGACGTAATGCCTAAACGTCAGAAATTGGAAAAATCTAATCCCGCAAACATCACGAATAGTGCTATAATGTAATTGGAACGTCGGCGGCCGTATTTAACCGCCGTGTTCCGAAAATGTGCCGCTATGGTTACGCCAATGCCGCGCGGCATGCGGTCCGAAAACGCGCGACATACTTACGGTGCGATTCCGTATTACCTCCGTATCGTTGCGCCAACAACGACGCGGTTTGAGAATCGTTAAAGCCATCGTATGTCCATGCGTTAAGGATCGCCAATCGTCTCGGATCACCGCCCGCCAAAGCGGTGATTCTCTCTTTCGTAATCATCTCGTCATCCACGACCGCCAAATCGTCGATGATTTCGATTTCCTCCGCTTCGTCTACTTCGTCCTCGCCTCGCCCGCGTCTCTTCTGTATCAACGGGACTACCGAGACTCCTCGAAGCTTCGCCCGATACCGCTTGATATGCTGATGCAACAACCGGATAAGTTTTCGTTTGACCAACGCTGCAAAATCGCCTATATTCGGGTCGTACTCGCGCACACACTGTTCAATCCGTGAGTAACAGTTACCTTCGAACGATTCCGCGTTGATACGGTACCAGTTCGCTTCCGACAGCCTGTAAATCAGCGCCTGGAACCGGGCTTTTATCGCCCACATGCTCGCCGCGCATCCGCCTTTTGCCTTCGTGATAATTTCGTTTATGTCCGTCACGTCCTTTCGGTTTTTGTGCTTCTGTTATATATAACGCACACGCTTTCGCGATTTTGGGACATCTTGCTAAAATATTTTTACGAAAAACTTTTT
>NZ_BOVJ01000067.1 GCF_018403665.1 Paenibacillus cisolokensis | reverse complement strand
TCCTGCAAACCGTTGGCGACAGCGCCAGGGTCATGACCACCATGAGTGGCCAGGATCAATAACAATGATCCTGGACATTTAAACCACTTCCTTTCCGGTGTAGCGGCCAAACCGGTCCCGCTCACGCTTATGGAGTATGTTATTATGGCAAGAAACACAAACGACCTGAAGGTTACTCAGGTCGTTGTTCGATCGATCTTTGTCTTTGTGATGCACATGCAACCGGCGGCTATCCTCCGGTATGTCGCCGCACACCTCGCAAATCGGGGGTTTATGAACGAGTGCGATTTTCCGCCATATATCCCCTGCTATGGAATTGCGGCCGTCTACATATCCAGGAGCCAAAGGCCCAAGTCGTCCAAACATCGGATTCCGTGCGCCGGTTACATCTGCATGGTTCCGACTGATCTTTTCACGGACTTCTGGGCGTTGGGCCGGATTGTCGACTTTGTTGCGGTATCGCGTACCGCATCCTACACTGCAAAACTTTCCGCCACCGCGTCGTACTTGAGATGGCGGCACTGAAAACACGACACCGCATTCAAGGCAAGTCCTAGAGACTGGCATTCAACCACCTCCACCATGGCCGGCATCTAGGACGATGACCTTATCAGGCATTTTTCCCTTCCCCCTTCTGGCGCAGCTGCTCAAGCCAACTGACAAGCCCCGGCGGCAGCGGCACGCCAATGATGCCGAGATTTTCGACGACGCTTAAACCTTCGCGGCCGGCATAATAGTAAAGGGCCAGCGTGCGGAAGATCGGGTTCTCCCCTCCCGCCATCTGGTCAAGCAAGGTGGCAAGCGCGATCACGCCCAAGATGACACCCTTACGTACGCCACCCCAAAACATGACCTCACTATTGACTTTTTTCTGTCTTACTGCGCCCAGGACGCCGGTAATATAGTCGCCTACAATCAGCGCGATGAGTACTTGCAAGGCAATATCCCAGCCGCCGAGCGCACTTGCAATCACGCCGGCCAGAGCAGTCAAGCCGCCGAATGCCGCCTCTTTGCCGGTCGCCCCGATGGCTGCACTTGCGATGAACTCTTTAACTTGTGTCATATAAGGATCGTCTCCCTTCTTAATTAAAAAGACCCCGCTTATGCGGAGCCTCTACGCAACGTAATCGATATTCGTGATCTGCTTGTATTGCTCGGCTGTAATCCAGCCTGCTGCGACAAACACTTTAATGCCGTCATTGTCGTAGCCCGGCATGCCGGCATCGTAATACTTTTTGATCCACTGGAACCGCATTACGCCCCACCTCCTCCCGACGCTGTTTGCAAGGTAGCGACTTGGAGCATCAGGTCGGCGATTATAGCGTCTTGCTGCTGAAGCCGGATGTCTTTGGCGGCAGAGTCGATCAACAGCGTAGCGATCTGTTCGTTCAGCGCCGTGACTTCTTCGGTCAGCGGCGGGCGGTAAACCGGAGGTTGTTCCGGTTCGTTCGGGTCCGGGTTGGAAAAAAGAATTTGCTGCGTTTCCGGGTCTACACGATAGCCGTTGCACCGGGCAAAATCCTCGGAATATTGGCCGTATTCAAGATCAATATAACCTACGGTTTCCGGGATACGCGCGGACAGCTCCTTGTAGGTTACAAAGTCCTCCTCGACGGCTGTTTCAGTTACATCCCCACTCCGCTCTCCGGTATCTAATATCACGTTACCGTTTCTTGTGTCGAAATAAATTCTACGCCCGATTTCCGGCATCGTCCATTCCTCCTTTTACTCTATCGCGAACCAGTAAGCGTAACTATCACCGGGTCTACGTGTGTATGCTATAAAACTATTTCCAGAAATATCCATGTTGGGATCTGAAGCTTCTTGGTAGCCAGTACCGGTAGAAAAATCATAAGACAGTCGTAGGTTTCGTCGTCCAAAGAATGCTGCTGGTTCAGTTGAAATAGCGCACATGTTATAACACGGACCGTTGGAATCGTATACCGTGACAAAAACAAACGACGGAGTAAAAGCAAGTCCAGAAACGGTAAAGTAGTTTGTGGTAGGATTGAGACTTCCCCTTGCAAATTTCTTCTCCCCGTTCCACGCCCTAAGTGTCCCGGCAAGTCCGAATATGCTAACCCCGCTCTTGATGTTCGCAGCAATGAAATTCGCATCGGATATCTGCACGCTATTATCCGTGCTTCCGGGGTAATATCCGGCCTGCGGCCTAATACGGACTGACGTGCCGCTGCGGCTGACCGATTGCCCGGTTACATGACCCGTGCGGCTCGGCATCGAACCTGTCACTTTGCTGCCATTCACATAAGCCGTTTTTCCGGATAGGATGTCTGCCGCTGCCGCGTTCGCGTCGTTCGTGAAGGTTCCGGCTACGCCGCCAACCGTTACCCCGGCTTTGATATTTACAGATGCTAGGTTTGTTATATTCGCAGTTACCTTCCCTGCCCCGCCATGGTAACCGGCCGGGATGGTATATTCTTGTCCCTGCGTCGTAAGCGTTTGGGTAACATTGCCACGATTCGCCATCGTGCCGGTGCGCTTCACACCGCCCTGATAAAACGTCTTGCCGGTCAAAACGTCACCGACAGCCGCGTTCGCGTCCTTGGAGATGTCCCGGATTTTGCCTGACAGTTGCGCAAACGTATCGCTTCCTGATGCGGTTTGTCCCATGCCAGTGATGGCGGAAGCGATCTGATTTTTCCCATCACTGACAGATTGCTTTACCTCATCAAGATCAGTCTTCCGCGCCACATGATTGGCGGCCGTCGGCGCGCCGACTTCGAATTGCCCGTTCGCATCACGCCGCGCGATTCTGTTCGGCGTCGCCGCTTCCGTCGCACCGTGTGCGAGCGTCGCGTTTTTGTGGTTGTCGAGAGATTCCGCCATGTCGTTGATTTCTTGTCCGATTTGGTTCATGTCCTCCGGCATGACCGAATCGTTCAAATTCCAATCCGTTTTCGCCATTCCTCATACCTCCTTCACTTCGACCGTCTGCAGCATCATCGTGTCCGATGCGATCGGCACGTTGACCTCGTTAGACGACAGCACCTTGTTCGCGCTGTCCTTCAACTCGATCAATGTAATGAGCGGCACGTCCGACACCGGCACAAGGTAGTTCAGCGCCAGGACGTTGTCGGTAACCTGCTTGACTTGGAATTCCGCAATTTCGTAATTGCCGTTTAAAACGACCTTCGCGACCCGTCCGCCTACATATTCGGCCAAATCATGCAACAAATGCTCTGCAATCACGTTACGACCACCTCCGGTCCCAAACTTGCGAACGGCTTCTCGCCCAGCTTCCAGCTACCGTC
This sequence comes from Paenibacillus cisolokensis, assembly GCF_018403665.1. Classification (GTDB taxonomy): domain Bacteria; phylum Bacillota; class Bacilli; order Paenibacillales; family Paenibacillaceae; genus Paenibacillus_AH; species Paenibacillus_AH cisolokensis. The sequence continues at coordinate 36,991 of NZ_BOVJ01000067.1, read as the reverse complement.
CAGTTTATAATTCCACGCAACATCCCGCCGGGAAATGCGCTCCTCCAACCCGATCGTCCCTTTAATTGAGGTGTTTTGCTGATAAATCAGGTTGGCCGGCTTGATAGTCTCGATGGTGTGGATGACTTCCCGGAAAACATTTGCGTTTTCAATATCGGCGGTTACGGTCAACACGAAGCTGCGGACATCGACGGATACGACCGTCATGCCCGGGCCAACCAGCGCGTCGAGCTGCTGCTGCAAGTAATGGAGCGTAAACGGCGGTTTCGTCCGGTAGCGGTTCAGAATGCGCTTCCTCCGAAACTCCAACGACTCGGTCTGCGGATCGGCTTGAATGCCGAGCATTTGCTCTCGCCGTTTGATCGCCTGCATCCCCGATGACGTTACAAATTGATCATCAAAAAGCTGCTGAACGGCCGCCTCCAAGCTGTCGAGCTCAACGTCCTCGGTCTGGCCGATCTCCGTAAAGTCCTTGATCTCCCGGTAAAACTCGGGCAGATACGGCATGATGCGTTCAGGCATTTACGACCACCGTCCCCATCAGCGGGATCTCCTCTTCACCGAGCGTTAAGTTACCCGCTGACCCATTAAACGTCGTACCCGTCACGTCGATCACGCCCGGTACAGTCAAAATGGCAGCTTCGATAAGCGCCACGCGGATAACCAACTGTGTCTGGTTGGCCCAATCCTGCCGGAGCCCAAGCAGGTAGGCAGATATGACGTCCTCTATCGGCCCCTGCACCTGTCCCGGTGTCACGCCGGTCGACAACGTAACCGTCGTTGCGACATTGATCGTCACGCCCTGCACACCAGCTATCGTCACCCTATGCCCGATCGGGGCTGTGCCGAGACCCTGTCCACTGTTGACGGTTGGGTCCACCGTTGTCTGCACTTGGTCGACGAGCTGAGCCGACGGGACGCCCCAGTCGGATGCGACAATCGTGCATTTGACCGTACCGCCGCCGTTCCAGACCGGGAACACTTTCACACCGCCGACGCCGTTGATCGCATTGAGTCTTTGCTTGTAATCAGCTACGTTGCCGCCGAAAGCCGGCTCGTTAACTGCCTTGTAATACCTCTCCCGGAGCGCGTCGTCCGACTCTTCATCCTCGCCGGGAACGATAATATCGGCGAGTTCTGCGAGGGCCAGTCCGGATATATAATCGATCGGAAGCAAAGGACCGAACAACTGGTTGCCGATCGTGCCGGCCTGTTCGCATTCCAGTTCGTAGACGCCCGCGGCGATTTTCCCGATCGCGACATAATTAACATCCTCGATGCTGTATCGGCTGCCGATCGGCACGTCTATTGGCACGTCATTGGCGCCGTAAAACAACCCCTTCCGCCTTGCCTTGGTGGCCGGTTCCCGGTTGACGCCGAACTCAGCGGTCCGGCGTGACAGGTGTTCGCCGGATGCCGTGTCCGCAAAGGACAGGTTGTAATTGATGTCGAGCTCGATGTACATCTGCGCCAGTTCGGCGGCCGCCGGTGCCAACGCGTCATAGATCACTGAGCCCGGCCGCTTATCAATGTCGTCTGATACGCGATCGAGCATGCGCTGCAGGATTGCATCATAGGTTTGCGCTTCATACACGGGTTGTCACCTCCTCCTGGAATGAGCCAAACGACGACACGACGGTAAACCGGACGGTCGCGGTGTCGCCGGCGATGTCAATCTGATAATCCGTGACGCTATAGACCCGGTCGTCCTGCGTGAGCGCCTCCGTGATCCGCCGGCGCAATTCAGACTGGACGAACACGGGATCCCAGCCGATCAGTCCGTCCAGCTCTATGCCATAGTCCGCGTCGTAGATCAGATATCGGAATCGCTCGGTTTGGACGATTTTGGATACCGCCTGCCGTACCGCGTCCAGTCCGTCAATTGTCCCCGTCACACGGCCGCGGTTGAAATCTAGTCTCCATGTTTGGGATGGTTGCTCAATCGGTTGGGTATTCTGTGTGTTGATACTTGCGCCTGTTGGGATCATCCGCTCACCACCCGGTCCAAAATGACGTATTGCTGGCCGCCCTGTACGCGCAACAGCACGACTTTATCTCCAACTTGCAACCCCGGTCTGACCGTGTACTCGGTGCCACCGACGGTCACTCTCAATTCTGTCATGGACTCGGTATGGATCAAAAAATCCGCATCGAGGTCGAACCGTTGATCGACATTGATCATGAGCGGGTTCGTGCTTTTAACGTTCCCAAGCAGCACGTTCACCGGGTTACTGGCCGCCACAGCATCCATCGCGGCTTGTTTGATTTGCTGGAGCATCATATCACCTTCAATGTCAAAGACATGGTATGGGATTCCCCGTCAAATTGGTGCTGTGCCTCATCAACAAGCATCGGCTGGTTAATACCGAGCGAATCGATAATGATCGGTATATACATACCGGCGCGAACTCGGATGTCGCCGATCGCTGTGATTTTAAGGCTCTTTTGCTCACGGTTTTTAAGCTGCATCAGCTGCGTAAGCATTTCGTTTATTTGGGCCGCGTTCTTGTCTTCGTCCACTGACTGATACAGCTGCAGCAAGCCCCACCGGGCGATATTGGCGCTGTCCTGGGCTTTGTAAATCTCCCGTTTACCTGTATCCTTGTTGTCTCGGTACAACTTGATCCGGTTATAAGTGTCCTGATCAATATTGGCGCTGTACTCAAAGCCGGTCATCAGGCTGCCGTCGCCGATAATAAAGTCGGCAAGTGATTCGTTGACATTGCGGAGCGTCAGCCGGCCGAAATCGTCGTAAAAAACAAAATGACGCTGCTTACTGATCAGCGTCAGAGATAAGGCTTTTTCGATGATATCCAAAAGAGTTTGCGAGTCTTCAACCATTGATGGTATGACGTGTCCGGTGTTGGCTAGATGACCTGTTTGCAGCTTAAAATCGTCTGCAATCTGCTTAATAATCTGGGTCGCGGTTTTGGCTTTAAATACATAAGTGTCCTTAGCAAGCAAATACCGGACCTGATCGTATGCTTTGATGCTGATCTCGTTGTCCTGGTTACGACCAACGCTAAACACATAGCCGTAAAAGACATTGGTGTCATCGTACCGTACCCGGACGATGTCGCCGTTATTAACCGTAAAAGCGTCATCCTGGACGATCCCGCTATCGGTAAGAGACAAGTCTATGCTTGCTGGCTTCCCGATCCTTACAGTCTGCCAGCTCAACTTAGTTGTGATGCGAGACACGTCCCATACATTTCCGTTTTTATTGTCGAGCAGTATCTCAAGCACGCGCATCACCTTTTTTCCGGTGGCAGTTTTAGTGTCGCGCCAACCTTCAGACGTTTGAGGTCAGCATCCGATAGTTTATTGAGCTTCTGAATCTCGCGCCACCGGCTGCCGTCGCCAAGCATCTTCTGCGCCACCTTCCAGAGGGAATCGCCGGCCGCCAGCGTATACGTTTTCGGCGTTTGCTTGTCGGAGGATCTCTCTTTCGACTTCTGTGTCGTCGTGCCTCCCGACGAGGTTTGTACAACTTTTACTCTGCGGGCCGAGTGGAACCAATACTCTTTGAGCTGCAACGTGTACTCAATATCGCCCGCCGCCCCTGGCGTCTCACGCCATTCAAATGATTCAATACTGGCAGCCGTGTTAATCTCCATTGTTGGGCCTACATACACAATCCGGATCGGGCGTCGACTCCACCACCAGCGCATGATGTAATCGACGTACACTTTTGGTTCAAAAACGACCTCAGCCGTAATATACGGATAGCGCTGCGCCGGCAAAAGCCCTTCGATTGATATCTCTTGCAAGTTCCGAGCTTTGATGATGTTAACCTTACCAAAACCGTGCACGTCATGTCCGGCACCGTCACCAGATGTATTTACGCCTACCATCGGCATAATTGGCAGTTCGAAACCTTCCCGTTGGTTGTTATATGAGAGCCAGACTCCATATCGATCCGCCATTACGAAAACAACCCCTTTGCGGACGCTGCAAGTTCTTCATTCATCCGTACCGTGATTCTTTCAATGATCTCGTCGATCGATCGTCCCTCTTGCTTGATGTGCGTGTCACCAAATGAAAAAGTCGGCGTGAGCGTCACAAAGTTCTGAATAGACTTCATTTCAGCCAGCTCGCGCATCGTTTTCAGATCCTCGCTGGAGATGTCGACTTTATCCTCGATTTTGCCGACCTTTTTGACTTTGTCGATGTCAGGGAGTTTACCTCCCGGTATCCTCCCACTTTGGGGCCAACTTAGGTTATTTGCTGCCGTATCAAAACTTTTGGTTAATCCTTTGAAGCTATCAGCCAGATCGCTACCCCATCTATACCCTTTGTTCCATGCGTCACCGTAATCAATACGTGCATCGATCGTCGGAGCATCGCGACTAAGTGTAATCGCTTGTTCGTTCTTACCCCACTTCAGCAGGCTATCTTGCAAGCTTTCCAGCCCAGCCGTCCAATCTGTGCCGAAGATCGCATCGATGATCTTTGTGACGACTTTTCCGAGTGAGAGAAACCACGAAATGATCTGGCCGAGTAGATTTTTTACCGCATCTCCGAAGCTGTTGAAACCGCCGTTGAATACATTGAGCACCCATTCAATTATGCCAATCCATGGTTCGACGAAAGCGGTCCACAGAAACTGGATGACAGCGTTGATTACGCCTACAACGGTGTTCCAGATGACAGATGCCAATACAAGAAAAGCACCGGCTATCGCACCTAAAATTTGGTCCGCAGAAATGCCAAGTTGATTTAGAATGAATAGCACCAGCGCAATAGCCGCGATAACCGCGAGTATAGGCCAGTTAATTGCTAACCATGCAACCGCTTGGGCATAAAGTGGCGGAATCATTGCCCACAGTTTTGCAATCATAAGAGGGAAAAACACCATCGCCGCTGCAATCAAAATCGGCTCGATGATCGACCAACCGGACTGCACCGCACTTATCAAATACACCACGCTGTCAATTAAAAAACCGACGGTAGTGGCCAAAAAAGAGATAGCAACGTTAATCTGATTGATGAGTGCCGTTCCTTGCGCTGAATTCAACCATCCATTTAGCCGCCGAAATACCGGTTCAAAGAACCTGAAAGCATCATTTTTAAACTGCTGCCACACATCGCTAAATGTCTTGGGCAACGATTCAAATTTTTATTAATATCATCCGCCGCCGTGAATAAAGCCGCTTTTATGATGTCCGCTGTTATCAGCCCTTCAGCAGACATCTCTTTAAGCTCGCCCTTTGATTTGCCGGTAAACTTAGCAATTGCATCTGCTAACATTGGCGCATTTTCCATGATCGACCTAAATTCGTCGCCTTGAAGCTTTCCGGCCGCCATAGCCTGGCTTAGCTGATACATACCGGCCTGCTGCTCCATGGTAGAAGCACCGCTAACTTTGAACGCCTTTTGCATCGTTTCCGTAAATGCAACGATTTCATTGGTATCAGTGAAAGCATCCCCGGCAAGCAGTCCCAGTTTACTTACACTGGCGGCCATTGTCACAAAATCACCGCGGGCACGTTGCGCCGCGGCGAAGACATTATTTTGAAGATTTTCCACCGTCTGACCTTCATCGGCAATCAATCCAAGCCGTGCCTGCGTAGAAATGAATGTATCGGCGGTTTGTAATCCTCCTTGTATACCTTTAAACGACAAGTACGCCGCTGCCAAACCTTTTATTTTGCTCCACATGCCTTCTACGGATTTTTCGCCTTGTTTAAGCGCACTATTCAAATTCTGTTGGCTTTGTGCGGCTTGGTTGATCGTGTTGTTCGTTTGCCGCAAAAAGATATTTTGCTGATTTATTGTGCGATTGATTTGCTGATAATTGTTGTTGATAACCTGCGTCATGTGGATGATCTGCTGATTCGCGGAGATTGCTTTATTTTGATCGCCGATTGTTTTTGCTGGAACAAGGCTTGCGTTAGACGGGCTGGTCATGGTTCGGTTTAATCTTTCTGCTGATTCGGCAAGAGAATTTATTTGTTTTAACACCCGCGCGATTGGACCGCTCATGGCGTCGAACATTTTGAGTGTTGAGGATATTGTAGGCATCGTTTCACCGCCTTTCGGGAAAAATAAAAACGCCTATGCGGCGTTAAAACAGTGATTTCAGAAGCACTTTATATAGTTTTTCGTCGATCTCAAGCAGACTTTTCTTTCCGTCCTTAAATTGTACGGCTACAATGTGCGTGCCTTTTTTCTTCGCACTCAATGCTGCCGCCGCCCCGATTGGACCGAGAAGAAAAGAACCGACTAACCCTCTCCCAATCGCGCTTGCGGCACTTGTACGGGATTCTTCGTCCATCACTTCGTACGACTCAACTGTTTCTTTTGTCAGTTTTATTTTTTTGAAAAATCCGGTCATCAGAAGTAAGCAATTAATTCCGTTTGCGATCAATTTCCCTTCGTAATCGCCCGCGATCACTTTATTTTGAGCCATAATTACCCCTCCCAGCTGTAAGTATATCACACGGAAGGTTATTTTCGCTTAATTTTTGCCATTTCCTTCTTTTCTGCTTCAATCCGCACGGCAATCATTGCGTATAGGGACGCTCTCTGTTCGTCTGTATATTCTGCCAGTTCCCATGGCAAAATCCGAAGTTTATGGAGGGCGTAATAAGCGTAATTCCACTCACCATCGCCCTCCCGAATCAGTTTTTTACTTCCTCAATCCGACTCTCCAAATCTTTATCGAATCCGTTGATTTCCTGAACTTTCTGGATGAGCGTCGCGTATTCGCCTGCCAGCAACATTTTTTCAGCAACTCCTCCGCGCCGATCACCCCATAAGATTTTGCAGATCGGCATCTTTCAAATCCGGGAAAACCACGCTCGCAACAGCGACTTTGGCCAGATAGATTTCCGGCTTCGTTTCCGGGACTCGTTGTCCGCCTTTGCCTTTCACATACTGCGTAGATGCTTTGCGGATTTCTTCGTTTTCCGCTTCCGAGAGAGTTCGAATCTTCCACGGGATCGGTTTTCCGGATTCGTCCTTAAAGCGTTCGGAGACGACAAATTCCTCTGTAATGTTGGTCTGAACGTTTTGTGCGAAAAAAGCTTTTAAACTGCTCATAAATTAACCCCTCCATAGTAAAAGGCGCCCGCAAATCAGGCGCCCGTAATGGTGTTGAATTGATCCAGAATATCATAGTCGCTGAACGTAAACGGTAATTCTTCCTCCAGCATGTCATCGCTGGTGGCGTCGAACTGTGCAGCAGATACGCTGTCCAGATTACAACCGAGGAGAAGTACTGTTTGCTTGCCGGTGGTCGATCCCGGCTGCTCATTTATCACTTGCAGGTCGAACCAGAAATCCCGCCCGGTCTTCACGTAGTCCCGCATCAATTGCCGAAACAGCGACGTAACATAGTAAATCGTCAACGTGCCTGTACCGCTCCAACCGGCAGAGCGTTGCGGCGTGTTGGTCTTGCCCAATACTGGTACGTCCACTTTGTTTTTCTCGATCGTCGCCTCTAGCGATTTGGCGTAGAAGAGCTCCTCCACACGGCCATTGATCGTCGCGTACGCTCTTGCCTGTTTGCCGCTGATCGCGTCACTTTCACGGAAAATGCCACGCAATACCCCTCCCTTACCGGACCGTCACGGTCATGTAGATTTTTCAATGCTGTCAACCGGCTGGACCCACTGATTGACGACGACAGCATCCGTTTCCGCACCCGGCAGCACCTCAAGATCGGTTTGCGGATCAAAATTCTGGATTGCGCCGAGGTTTTGATACTGATTGACGATGTTGATGATTTCGCTCTTGAACAAATTGCGGCCGTCAGCGTTGTTCGGCACCTTGCCGATGTACGACGTCGAGAATACCCGCATATAGTCGTTCGCGAGGCCGTCCAGGACGCGGAGAACGCGATTTTTGCTGAACGCCTTGCCCTTCGTCGGCGTGAACGTGTGCAGCGTATTGATATCCTGCTCCACAACCGCACGCCCGTCCATTGCCGTGAACACGAATTCCCCGGCTTGCAGCGCCGCGATGATCTGGCTGTTCGTATATTTCGGCGAAACGTCCACCGCGCCGTCATAAGCGTCGTAGGTCAGCGATTGGTTCGCAGCCGCCCCGGCTGTCGCCCCGGCCACCCACGCGACCGCCTGCGCCGCAGTGAGTGTCGTCCCATCTGCCAGTACGACGCCGTTTTGACACTGATGACGCCCTCATAGTCCGCCGTCGGGTAGTTCTCCATGACGACCTGAATCTTTTTCCCTTCGTCATCCCGCAGCCGTTTTGCGAAAGACACGAACACGTCTTTGGTCGTCGCGTCCGTCGCCGTCAGGCCGATCGTTTGGAAGTCGTGTACCTCGATCGCTGCGAGATAATCCAAGTAGTCCTGCGCCACCACTGTACCGTCTGCGCCGCCTGTCAGCGGCGTGCCCGCGGTCACCGTAGGCTCGCCGGTACCGGTTAAATTGACCCACGCGTTCGGCTTCAGCTCTTCAATCATGTCGACGGTTTGCGAATCGACTTCCGTGCCGGCTACGAGCGTCTTCACGTCGAAGCGCGCCGGGTCGTCGATGTTCGCCTGAACGACGATGCTGATGTCATTGCCACGGACGCCGCCGTACTTCGCCGTCACCGTCAAGCTGCCAATGGTGGCCGACGCCTGCGTGCCGGTGTTGAGGCGGTACAGAAGCAACGTCCGAGCACGTTTCAGCGCTTCCCGGACAAGCAGAAGTTGCGGAGCAGTGATGGGATAGCCCAGCATCTCGAACGTGTCAGCGTCAGCCTCAACCGCAATCACCTGCTTGGCCGGGCCCCAAGATAGAGGCAACGGCAAGCTGACGATACCGCGTTCGCCGAGCGTACCAAGCGGCTTCGCCTCGCCGACAAAGTTGATATAGACGCCGGCGGCGACTTTGTTTTGTGCGGTCCATGTTCCTCCAGACATGTTACTTCACCGTCCTTTTTGCATAGTCGTCGACCAGCTTTTGCACTTGGTCGAGTGTGTACGTTTCGCCGTCTTTTAGGAGCGCGCGCAGCACATCCTTTTGGATCGGCGTAAACTGCTTCGACGCCAGAAACTGCGCTTTGGTGTAGGTAGGAGCGTCAGTTTTCAGTTTGCTCATTCCTCGATCACCAGCCAATCCTCAGCCAGGAGGTCGGTCTGAGACGCGACCCACGGGACGAATTTGTTGTCGGCCGTTTTCATCCCGATCCACGACATCGGCAGATATACGTCCAGATCGACTTTCCAAGTGGTCCATGCCCTGACCAGAATCAGCCACATGCCTTTTCCGTTCCATCCGGAACGAGCGACCTTTTTGTCTTGTTTCAACGCCTCAAGCGCTTGACTGAAATTCAAGTCTTGATCCCCTCCTGCACGTCGAGCGTCTGCATGGCCGGATCATCCGGCCGCGGCGCCCAAACGTGAAAATTGTATTCGACGAAAAAGTGCAACACTTCGTCGACGATCTCAAACCGCATTCCCGTCCCGAGAACCGGGCGGCCAGCGACGACGATCCATTGAAGCGCTTCAGTCAGCCGCTCGGCCATATCGTACATGGCGGCGTTGGAGCGGTCCTCGGCGAAGTAGTGGACGTCAAACGGATGATACCGCATATATCGCCGACCGAGTTCTTGCGCGTGTGCCGGCCCTAGCAGTCGTACAAAAAAGCAGGGTGGCGACAGGTTTTGCTTGATCTCTTCGCCGGCGATCGGCACGTCCGGGAACGCGGCGTCCAACGCGGCATGTACGGCATATCGAACGTCGTTGATGGTAACGTTCATATGCGCTCCACCAACCGGTCCATGTTTGCCTCGACAACCGCATACATCACATCGACCTGAAGGTGAGAAGTCAATTCGTTACGCTCCCCGACATCGACATTTGCCCAACTGGTTGCGATGTTGCCGTCTGGGCACTTGGCAGCAAGGACAAAGCCCGTCATTTCACCACGACGAGCTCGCTCAAGCAAATATTCCAGCGCCTCGACAACATCATCCTGCGGCGTTTTGAATCGAATGATTTTCGCCATCCCATCACCCCAAAAACTTCTTCAGAAACGCTTCTTGCTTGCGCTGCAAAATTGCCGGCAGTTCGCGCTCCAGTTCCTTCTCGGAGATCGTGAGCATGAAGCTGCCTTCGACCCAGCCTTTGTGGTCGCGCGTGCGATGGCCGTATTCTCTGTAAAGCGCATATTCTGTCGGGTTTATGACCTCGACTTGCCAGCCTCCAGGAATTCGGTGCACTTGGCCCACAGTCCAGCCGCGCCGGAGCTCACCGGTATCGACCGGCGTCCGAGGCACCACTTTCGCGAGCAGGCGCATCGCCAGTTCGCGGACACACTCTTCGATAAATCCAGGGAGCGCCTTCTCCATTTCTTCAAGGTTCTTGGCAAAACGCTTCAATTCGTCAAAATCAAAGTGACCCCAGCGAGGCATTACGCCCACTCCTCCCGCTGGATCGACACTTCCTGGTGCGTCGAATACAGGAACGGCTCTCCGGCCGTGTACTTGCGTGTCACAGCGCCGCGGGTAACTTCTAGCAGATCGCCCTGCCGAATCTCCACCTCCGGCGCGATGATCAGTTTCGTCTCGTACCGGATTTCGTTCTGCGCCTCGGTTTGATTGTTTTGACCGAGCGCGCGCTGCGAGATGCGACAGGACTGGTCGACGTAAACCGGCTGCGGGACTAGTTTCGTTTCCTTCGTGATCGTGTCCTTGACCTGAACGTGCCGGTAGATTGTCGCCCGGTCCGTGTACATCCGCTCGATCGCCCGGCGGTGCCGCGTAAAGTTCATTGTCACCACCTCAGCTTTCGGTTCCGGTTCAGATCGACCCGATAGTTGAGCACGACGGTGTCGATTGCCGACTTGGCCGTATTGGTCAGGCCGGCGGGGCGGGCGGGGGCCGATGATGTGTCGCCTATCGTTACGGACTCGCCCGCGCCGGTCGTCTCGGCGATGCCCGGCATATTCGGCTGCTCGATCCGGAGTGCATCAATGACCATCGACGCCCAAGTATGCTCCAGTTCGGCCGGGATTTCAGCCAAGTTCGTGTAATGCAAGATGCGCTGACCAATCTCCTGTACGTAGGAGTCGATCAGCTCATCATGCGAATCGTCCAGCCCCAGCCGGAGTTTGACGGTTTTCAGGACGTCAGTCGCTGGCATCGTTTCCGCCGCCTTCGTCCTGACTTTCGCCGCCCTGACCGTCGCCCTGGCCGGTCCCTTCGCCGTCTTGGTCGCCCTCATCGCCGGCAGTCTCATGTGCGACGATCACCGCGAGGATATCGGCCTTTTTTGTCGCGGTGCCCAGATCGATCTGATTGTCAGCGGCATACTGTTTCAGCTCCGCTGCCGTCATCTCGTCGAGCGATTTGTTTTCAGCGGCTTTCTTCGCCGCTTCCTCGGCCGCCTGTTTCGCCGCCAGCTCACGCCTGCGACGCTGAAAAGCAGAAAGGCCCATGTTTGATTCCACCTCCAAACAAAAGAGAGGCCGCAGGAGCCTCCCTTATGCAATTTTAAATACATGTTTCACGACCCGGATCGCTTTCGGCTCGTACACACGCTGCCAGTTTGCTCCGTTGGCCAGTTCCGAATTTTCCGGGAACACATCGGCGACCGACGTTTCCGTCCACTTCACGCCGCGCGGATGAAGGATAAAGATTCGGCGGTTGATGAGGAAGTCCTCACCGGACGATGCCAGGGAATCCCGGTCGATCTCGGTCGGGATAATCCGCGGATGCGAGCCATTGCCGAGTGCAATCGCACCTTGGCCGAACAGATACATCGTACCGGTCTTCGTGGCCGTGTCATACGGCATGCCGTCGTCCACGATGACGCGTTTATTCATAAAGTACGGTACCCGGTCGGATTGGTCCTTTTCCTGCACGTACTCGATCAACTGACGCTTTGCGAGATAGGCTTCAACCGCACTGTGCATCATGACGCCGGTAAGCAGCCCCTTCGCATCCCCCAGAAGCTGGGTCGCGTCTATGAAGCTGTCACCGCTGACCAGAGCATCATCGCCGGTCTCGCTCGAGATGTCGAGAACGTGGCCGGACATGTTCGACGCTTTAAATACGCCGTCAAGCGTCGCAAGCAGAATCTTCTGCATGTCCCGCGTCCAGTAGGCTGCCACCAGGTCGGCGATTGCACGCATCGGGTCGTCTCCGGACAACAGCGCAGACAAGCCGTTCGCACCCCACGCACGGCCGCGGCCTTGTTTACGTGCAACGTCCATGCTGGAACCGATTTTCCCCGGCGTTAGAGCACCGTTGTCTTTCATCGTCTCCGAATCGCCCGTCAGGTCATTCCAATACGGCATGTTGACGAGCGTATTCGGCCCGCTGGCCAATTCGTCGAATTCGGAATTGTTCTGCACAATCCCCGATTGGACCAGTGCCGACAGTTCCATCGTGCGCTGGGTCACATACGGAGTAAATACTTCGGGTTGGATCACATCTGCGATACGAGTAGTCATTGTTTAATCACCTCATCATTGTTATTTGGCGGCAGCCATAAGCTGCTTCGCCAGTTCGGGATTCTCCCGTAGAATGCGGCCCTGTTCGGTCAGGTTGAAGTGCTCGCGGGACCAAGGATTCTTCTGACCGCCGCCTCCGCTTTTGTCGCTGCCTTCAGGCGGCTTGGCGCCCTTGAATTTCGTGCCGTTATCGTCTTTCTGGACAAACAAAAAAGCCTTACTTTCGCGCAGGGCTTTTACTTGGTCATCGAGGCCGGATTTGACGTTTCCGGTGTCATCCAGCACAATCTTCGATTTGTCGATCAGGCCGAGAACCAGATCAGCGTCATGCACTTCACCAGACAGAGCCAGCTTGATGGCTGTGGTCACGGTCATATCGCGCAGCTTGGCCTCATACTGCTCAGCGGCGGTCTTGTTCTGCTGTTGAAGCTCCTCGATCTGCTTCCGCAGTTCCTCGTTTCCCTCTGCGGCCTTTTTCAGGTCGAACAGTTGCTTATCTCGCTCTTTGAGTGCATCTTCTGCTTGCTTTTTGGCTTCATTGATCTCATTGAATTTATCCTTCGGAATCCAGCTCCCGTCAGATACAACGGCGATTTTGTGCTTATCACCAAGCTTTGCCATGACTTGGTTGTAGAGTTCTTCACTCAAAAGTTCCTTCAGATCCACTTCCAACACTCTCCCGATTAGGTTTTTAGGCTGGTAACCCGCCAGCTTTCGGCTTGCGTTCAGTTTGACCCTGAACCTTTAAAGAGGGCAAAATTAAAAACCCAGTTTAATGTCATATGGTAGGACAAGGAAAAATTCAACAATTGTCGAAGCAATTCCCTAAAAGTCACTGTTGCCGCAGTGACTTTCAGATTTTAATTCTTCTCCTAGAAAAACACCAGCACTTACCAAAGAGGTTAATCTGTAACCAAGATTCTGCGAACCTTGAACCCCCTTCTTCGTACTTCGTGATGTAATGATGAATCATTGGTTCGCCTCGCTTTCTGGGCATTAAAAAGCACCCTCGCATAAATTGCGGGAGTGCTTTCACTTGAACCACGATTTGATTTTTGCTTTCAACGATTTGTATTCGTCCTCGGTGATCTCGATCCGTTCGAACCCCTTGTCGTTGTCGGCCTTGATCACCTTGAAGAACTTCCCATCAGGCGTCTTCTGGAGCGTACCGTATGGAATTTCGGACAAGCGACTCACTCATCAACCACCTCCACAACCACAATCAGAATATCCTTTTCCTTCCATGCATCAAGTATAACATAATGCACACCGGGCGGCAAAAGAAACTCGTTCTCTCCTGGTATTTGACTCATATACGTAATCGGTGCGCCTGCAGAACCGGCCGGCAAGTGGACAATCATCAACACCTGCCCTTTGAATGCCGTTTCCCTAAGCAGCGATGTTGAGAAGAACCCCGGGTCATCATATTCAGAGCCAATCAACTGTTTTGGATCATCGGTCCCGAATATATTTACCTCAAGGCCGCGCCAAACGACGATGGATTCGGCCAGTGAAAACTTGCTTAAAGCGCCGGCAACCTTTTCCGTAAACTCGATGATCTCATCCGTCGGATTAAAGTCGCGCAATGCCCGGTTGACCGTTTCGTAATAATCGCCTGTGTATTTCCGGATGGCCTGCGTCTCTTCATGCGTGAGCTCTGCAAGCCATTTGGGCGCCACTTCATCAACCCAAGCATCGATTTCATCCTGCGTCGAAAAATGCGGTCCTTCTCGCGATCCGCATCCGAACGGACTTTTTTCGGAGGTGTCGGCCTTGGAGGCTGCAGACTCGGCGTAACGGTTGTTACGTTCGGCGCCGTTGCCGGCTCTGGCTCCACCGGCTTCGGCGGCTCCGTGGCTTCCGGCGCGTATTTCTCCGTCCACTCCCGGTAAGTCATATCCCCCGGCACCATGTATGTCTTCCCATCATCATCCCGCGCCGCCCGCTCACCGGGTGCGGCATCTTCGAAGTGCGGGATCGTCGTCGAGCGACAATAGACGTGCAACGGCGGGTAATTTACGCCGGCCTTAGCCTCGCTGAGTCGGATCACTCGCCCGTCCATCTCCCGGCATATCTCGGACGTCCTTCGGTCCAGCGTCGCCACAAACTTGTATTGCTCAACACCCATCTCCCGGTAAGCGTCCAGTCTGGACTGGCCAGCAAAGTACGCTGCCTCCGTCCGGATCAGACGCTCGGCTGCATGCCGGCTGACGCCCATCCGCTCGGCAAAGTCCGAGATCACTTTGTCAGCGGACTCTCCGCGGATCAAGTCCTGTGTCAGGATCGTCTGCAGCTCATTAACCAGCTTGTCGCGATCTTTCCAGATCCGCGCTGAGAAGTTGCTACCGTCCGGTGCCCACGGTTTCGCAAGCACCTTATCAATCTGCCGATTGTCTAACATAGCAAAAGACGAGCCAACGCCCGTCCCTTTTTGCAATTCATATATGGATTTGTAATAGCTGTCTTTGTAGACACTCCCAAGTGTATCGGTCGTGCCTTTCAGACGCTTGGCTGTGAGCTGCTCGATCTCATTGCGCAGATGTGTTTCGAGCTCCTGCAATCGAGTAATGTGCACCTTGGCGCTGGCGTTCTCCAGCTCTTTCATCCACCGCTGGTCAACGGCGTTTTCGCGGCCACGCTTGATGTACTCTTCAACCGTCCAGTGGAACTCTTTCAGTTCGTTTTTGTTGAGCAGTTGACGGGCGGCCGCCAGGCTGATGTCGTTGTTTTTAGCCAGCCGCGCATACCAGCGTTCGGTCTTCTCACGGATTTTGCGAGTGCCCGCTCATATTCCTCGCGCTGAGTCCGGATGTAATCCTCGCCACGGCTAAGCATCGCCTCATTCAGTTGATCCATCCGTCGTGCCCAATATTCTTCCGGCTTCATCCCTCATCACCCCGTCGACTCAATGAATTTCAGGACAGATACCGGAATATCTTTCTTACTCGGATAGCTCTTGCTCCGGGCTCGGTGCGTGTGGGCATAGTAACCATTCTTGTCCTTTGAGATGCCGACGTAGTAGCGCTTGCCGTTTTTTGTAATGCTTCTTTGCAAGGGCTCATTCGTCTTCTTCGTTTTCCTCGCCACCGTTCGCACCTCCTTCAGGCGGCAGCCCGCCATATTCCATTTCTCGCTGCTTCTTAAGCCGATCCATCTCCAATTTCACATCAGTTACCCATGGATGCTGCGCAACGAGCGTCTCCTCAGAGAGAATACCGACGCTGTTCCGAATGTTCGTGACCGCGTCCGTCTCGTTAATGAGGATGTCGCGATTGAAAACAAATTCGACCTGCTCGTTCGTAAAATCCCCAGCACCGATGTTGGCCAAATGGACGTTCACAAACCAGAGCAGCTGCTCCAGCGAAGCCTGGAACTCGGTTTCCATGATGTTGGCGTCCATGTCCAGATCGGCGTACAGGAATTTCAACGCAATGCCGCTCGGACTGTTGCCGAACTTGTCGCTTTGGGTATCCACCCCGCGGCCGAACTCATAGATGTCCTTCCGCAACTGCTCGATGTGCGACTTGTGCGCTTCGACGTTGATCTCGATGTTTTTTGTATCGAGACCCCCCTCATCCGTCACCTTTACTGCCCGGTACACCGAAAGGTTGCGACGGAACTCGCCCAAATCGGTGCCGTCATAGTTCCTGATCACGTAAATCGAATTCGGCAGATCTTCGAGGTTATTCGCGTTGTCCGACGTCTTCGCATCGTAATCATCAACAAGTGATTTGATAACCTGGACTAACGGCAGCTCCTCGTCGTTGTACTTGAAACAGATAAACGGCACGCACTCCCAATTGAGCGGCTGCTCCTGCTCACCCTGCACAACGACAAAATGGCTGCCGGATTCTCCAGCTTCTACATCCGGGATCAGGCCGGCAGTATTGTCGAGCACGTACCGGCGTACGCCAGTTGTGTCCCAGAATTCCACTTTCGTGATGATTTTCTTCTGCGTACCTTCATAAGCTTCGACTTCATACACCCGGATGACCGCGTCCAACTGTGTGTGGTCAGCGTCACGCCAGAGCGGGACGATCTCCTCGGTCGGGATCTTTTTAAACGACAACTGGCCGTTCTCGTCGTAGTAGACGTGCAGCCAAGCCTTGCCCTTGTTCACGGCTTCCTTCCCAAGGTTTTCAGCAGACGCAAAAAAGACCTGTCGAAGATCTCGTTCAACAGGTCCAGGTATGAGCGGTTTCGAGTCTGGATGCTCAGCGGCTTCCCAAGCAAATAGCCGACCTTCTGGTCGACCAATTTTCGCATATATGCATGCACGAGCCGGTTGTTCGCAAGGTTGGTCACATCGATTAGCTCGCCGCCCTCGCCGATCGCTGTCCGCTTCCGCTGCAAAATGTCATGGTCGCCGATATAATACTTCTCGCCAGTCAACATCCATCTTCGCTCATCGGACGCGAGCCATTCGCTGACCTCGAGCTTGACAATCTCCTCAAGACTCATCGCTGACTGTGCGCCGTCTTCAAGGATCGAAACGATGCGTTGCATCTCTGTGCTCATGTGCTCACCTCCCGTTAAAAGCTAATGGCCGGCCCGCGGATCTCGCTTTCCAGCGCATATCGTACGGCATCAATGCTGTGATTGTCCTTATCCGGGAAACCGTCTTTCCAGTTTCCGTTCGCGTCTTTTTCAAGCTCATAATGCAAAACTCGCGAGCCGTATTCGGACATCGCGAATCGTCGATTATGATCTCTTCAAGGTCCTGCAAAACTTGATACCGTGCTCCACGCTGCCCGGTCCCTTTTTCGCCGGCCGGATCCGGATACCGCGGGACTTCAATTCGTCGTTCGATCTCGGTTCTGCGCTATCTGGAATGACTGGTTCGTTTAGCTTATTTTCTGCTTTAATCTGTTCGGCCAGCGCATCAAACTTCATGCCGACTTTGTGAATCTCGAAGAAAATGTAAATACGTCGCCGGGTTTTGTCATAATGCAGGACCGTATAATGCAACGGGTCGGCTGCATATCCCCAGTCCAGCCCACGCCGAATCCGATCGAACGTCTTGATCTCGTCGTCCGAAATGCGGCGAATTGTGACGTTCGTAAAGACCTCACCACCGGTACCCGTTTCCTTACCGAGGTATTCGTGCTCGTAAGCTTCCGGCTTGGTTGCTTTCAGATGCTTAGCTTCGATCAGGAACTGCTCTCCGAGCCACTCTTTCGGCACTGTCAAATAAGTGCTGTGGTGTACCAAGCGATCCGGGCGTGTGACTCTGACCTCTGTGTTCACCCAGTTACGCTGCGACTTCGGCGGGTTGAAGCTGTAGAAAACAACGAAACGTGGACCGCCCCGGAGGAACGTCTGATTAATCGTCCGAATGTCTTCCGGCTGGAACTCATCGACTTCCTCGTACCAGACGTATTTGATGTATCCGCGCCGTAGCTTGGATGATTTCACTTTCTTTGGCTTATCTGCGCCTCGGAAAATGATCTTCTGGCCGGTCGACAGGTAAGTCAGGCTCATCGGACTGACGCTATCATACCAAAGGTGCGAAACGCCCAAGACTTCGATCGCCCAAAGCAACTGCTCGTAGACGCTCTCACGTAGGTTCTCTTTGACCTTCCGCAGCGCTACGGCGTTGGCGTTCGGGTCTCGCATCATGCCGAGAATGATCTCGATGCTGATGAACGACGACTTGGTCGATCCGCGGCCGCCCTTCAGCCAGTAATGCGTATACCTGTCCTCTTTTAGCGCATGGTGAACTTCGTAAAAGCTCGGAGCGATCAGGCTCGTCAGCGGGACTTGCGTCGTCACGAACTATCCGACCCTTTCGGAATATCATCGACAATCTGCACCGCGCCCTGAATGTCGACCTGCTGCCGATCCAGCCACATACCGAAACGCTTGCCGAGCAGCTCAAGCGCTTTAATTTTGTCTGCGAATCTGACCTCGCGTTCGATCATCTCGACGTCACCGCTCATCGACTTAACTTTCACAGACGCAATTGCAGCGCGGTCATCTGCGGTCGCAGCATCAAGCAGCTCCGCAGTATCCATGTTGACGAGCTGAGTCGGGTCCAGAAAGGCGATGCGAGCGAGCTCACGGATAATGCGCTCCTGGTTGACTCCTGTGCGCCGGGAATGCTCAGCCATCCGCTCGCCAATGTATGCGCGAACCTTAGCATTTGATAGCAATCTACTTCCTTGAACCTCAGCCGACTTCGGGCTGTAACCGGCTCGGATCGCTGCCTGCGTGGCGTTCAGATCGATCAGATACTCATCAGCGAACCTCTGTTGTTTTGCCGTTAACTTCACTCGTCATCACCTCCTGTGCAAAAGAAAAAGCACCGGTTAAGGTGCTTCCTATACTATAGGCTACTTCTAAGTCTCTCAATTGCCGATTTAATATCAGACGTATTACTTACAACGCTGCTGATGTCACCAGTGTTAGAATCAATATAATCTAACTTGGTGATGACTTCATCTAGTTTGTTGTTAATTTCCATCAGCACCTCAATGATTGTTTCAGCTTGCTCCTCTGTCATAAAATCACCTCCCTCTGCCATATTTCGACAGAAAAGAGGCAAATCCTTCTATACCCGGACACCGCGCCGCACCTATCCGGCTCGGCAGGAGGAGGTCGATGCACACCTTGCGACGCGGCGGCGAATGAAAAGAAAAAGCCGTCCGATCACGGACGACCTATACACTTTGGCACACTATCATTTTATCACGGTTTAAACGACTTGTGTTCCCGTCTTTGTTCGCATCCACTACGGATATTGTACGGATTTTGTTCATGTTTCTTATTATCTCGCCAAGTACATATATTCCGCCAGTGCCTTCCGTTTGAGATCGTAGAAGGTTGTCTTCGAAATCTTCAGCTCATCTGCGATCTCTTGTGCGCTCTTTCCATCAGCATAATATAATCGTAACAGCTTTGCATAATCCGGTTTATATGACTCCAATGCCTCCAGTATCGTATCGATCCGTCGTATCTCAGCCTGCAGATCTTGCAGTTCGGCCAGACGCTCCAAGACTGCATCCAAATTATCCATCTCCCACCCGCGCGCGGCAATTACCTTCTCGATTTTGCTCCGCAGTTCCCGCAATAATCGCTCGTCCTCTTCGTCCATGCCCTGCTTTGGAACCGCCGCCAACTGCGCCTTGGTCCCTGCCGGGTACCGTTGCAAGTAGGCATGTGCAGTGGCCTCAAGTCGCTGCTCCCGTGGTGTAAGATACATATAGCTTGGGAGTCCACGTAACTTACGATGTAGTTCCTGCAGCTGGTCGTCTTGGTTCAAACGGGACACCGTTATTCCGGCGCCGACACTGTATGTTGATAAGACTTGTAAGCGGGCCTGCATTTGGCGGTATTGGCTCAGTAGTTCAATTGCTTGTTTGCTCATTCTGCTTTGCCTCCTTTCGGCCCCAACGCCCCTTACGCTGCTTGAAAGCCTTGAGTACGTAGGTCTTTCCACTGACTTTGATCTTCACCGGCATTCCGTCGATGGCGACCAAAACCGTCACGATCGGCCGGAACCGCTCACCTTGTGTTCTCGGCTTCACTCTGCCTTCACCCTTTCGATTCTTGCTTTAACTGCCTGCATCAACGCTTCTTGCCCTGACGCTTTTCGCTCCAAAGCAGCTACGGCTTCCTCGTCCATCGTACCCTCGGCAACCAGTCGCATCACGACGATGCGCCTCGTCTGCCCTTGCCGGTGTACCCGGGCGTTTGCTTGCTGGTCCTCCTCCAGGCTCCAGATCTGGTCAAACCAGACGACCGTCTGGCAGCTCGACTCCTGCAAGTTAAGGCCGTGGCCGGCGCTTTTCGGATGCAGGCAAAGTAGCGGGATTTCGTCGTTGTTCCAAGCACGAATGTCTTCCGTTCCGTCTTTGCCTTTTCGCAACACCCTGGCCTGCGGGAACCGCTGCTGAATGCGTTCCAGCGAATGCTTGAAGTTATAAAACACCATAACCGGTTTGCCCTGTGCCGCCTCGATGATGTCTTCCAGCGCGTCCAACTTGACGTCGTGAATCAACTTTACGCCGCGCTCCTCGTCGTAAACGGCGCCGGAGGCCATCTGCAGCAGCTTGTTACTCAGGACGGCGGCTGTCTGGGCGACGACGTCGGCGTCGGCATATTCGATAAGCAGATCTCGCTCCAACTTCTTGTACAGCTCTCGCGCTTCCGCCGATAACCTTACCGGGACCGTCCGATCGATCCGCTCCGGAAGCTCCAGCCAATCCTCAGCTTTCATGCTCACAGCGATATCGCTGATCGCCTCGTATATCCGCTGCTCCGCTTCTTTTTTCTGCTTCCACTCGTATACAACGTGGCCACTGCGGGCGCCGGGCGTAAAATATCGATCACGGAAACCGGTTATCGTTTTGCCCAGCCGCTCGCCTTGGTCGATCAAATACATCGGTGCCCATAGGTCCAATAGACTGTTCGGCGCCGGTGTGCCGGTCAAGCCTATCACTCGTTTCATCAGCGGCCGGACTCGGCGAAGAGCCCGGAACCGCTTGGAATTAGAATTTTTGAAGCTGGAGAGCTCATCGATCACAACCGTGTCGAACGGCCACTTGCTCCCATATTCGCTGACCAGCCATTCCACGTTTTCACGGTTGATCACATAGATATCGGCATCCGCCCGGAGAGCTCTTCGGCGCGCCGTGACGCTGCCCAGGACTTTCGAGATTCGCAGGTGCCGAAGATGATCCCATTTTCAATCTCTCGCGCCCATGTGTCGTCTGCAACTCGCAGCGGGGCGATAACCAGCACCCGGCCGGCATCGAAGTAATCATTCAGCAGCAGGTCAATCGCGGTCAGGGTTGAGACCGTTTTACCCAAGCCCATCTCCAACAGCAGCGCGATATAAGGTGTATCGATAATCCGTTGCGTCGCATACTGCTGGTATTGGTGCGGAACGTACTTCACCAACCCCTCACCTCGTCTATAAACCGGTCAATGTCTTCGATCGAATCGATTTTGTAATACTGATGCCCCAGCTTGAAAAGCTTCCGCGCCCACTTCTCTTGCAACGGCTGCAGCGGCTTCCCCGGAGCCTTCATCTCGACGTAAACCGTCCGCCCGCCCGGGAGGATAACAAGTCGGTCTGGCACCCCACGATTACCCGGACTTACCCATTTCGGCGCTAGCCCACCGATCCGCTCGACCTCCCGCACCAGTCGTCGTTCCAACACGGACTCTCTCATTTCGGCCTCCGCAAGACTTTTTGGTATTCGGCATCGCTGATATTAAAAACCCAGTCACGGTTTCTCGTAAGCCGCCCGCGAAATCCGACATCAACCATAACCTTTACGAATTCATCTTGGCTAACTACCAAACCTGTTTCAGATTCAAAGAGCCGACGGACCATGAAGTCAGGAATATATTGGTTGATGTGTAAACGGGTTAAAGGGTTGAAGTTTTTGATAACCCATTCCCGCAGCATGTTCAAACTATCCACGTATTCAAATCCTCCTTTTTCCGAGTTGCCGATTTGCAGTCTACGCGCGCGTACTGCTAGGATCGTCATTTAACTATAGTCGCCATATAGTTAATCAATACTCCCATCCCTTTTAAGAGATTTACGGCAACCACGGCAACCAAACCCGAAACCCCTTGATATTACTGGAGTGGTTCGGTTGCCGTAGCCTGGTAGGTTGCGGCAACTTGTCGGCAACCTTGGCAACCTGTTACGGCAATCGCGGCAACCTCTTGGCAACCTGCTACGGCAACCGCTCAAACACCCTCTGAACGCCATATCCTGGGACTTTTGCCTTCCCTTTTCGTTCGGTCCAACCCGGTATGCGTCGCAGGATGTCCATAATTTCTTTCCCCTCCCAAGGGCGCATGTCGCCTCTCCGCTTACCTAGGCATTCAACCCAGATTTGGGCCGCACAGACGCGCTGCCGCTTCTGGCCCGTCGGCCGGTCCAGTTCGTCAAGCTCCTCGGACTCTAGCCATTCCATGATCAGACCCTCCCGCGGATCGGATTCCAGGTGCGCCGCTTGCTGCCGCTCCGCCTCCTCGCGGGCTTCGCTGTCCAGTTCAAGGCCCTCGCCCGCCCTAAACCACGTCAAAACCTCAGCCCAGACTTGCTGGACCTCGTAGTCGCCGAAATGATCCCAATGACTGAGCTCCGCTCTTTCCGGATCAACTTCCACCGGCCAGAACCGCCGATTGCCGGTGGCGTCCCGAAGGAAATCCCGGGTATTTGTCGTCCCGAAAAAGACGCACTTTCGCGGAAATTCCGACACTTGCCGGTCGTAAGCCACCCGGTAACGATCCTCGGTCTTCGACAAAAACGCCTTGACCTCTTCGACTTCGGACTTCTTCATAGCACTCAACTCGCCGATCTCGAAAATCCAGCCATTCTGGAGGTGTTCGCCGGCTTCCTTATTCTCGAACGTCCGAAGACTGTCGCTGAACCAATCCCGGCCAAGCTTTGCGAGCAATGAGCTTTTCCCAGCTCCCTGCGGTCCTACCAGCACAAGCATCTGGTCGAATTTGCACCCTGGCCGATACAGCCGCGTCACGGCCGCCAGCAGCATTTTGCGTGTCACCTGGCGGACGTAGTGTGTGTCTGCGGCGCCGAGATACGTCACAAACACTCGTTCAGCGCGTGGCACACCGTCCCACGTCGCGCCTTCGATGTAAGCCTTGATCGGATGAAACGTATTTTTATGGACGACCTCCGTAAAGGCGTTTTGAATCGTCTTTGTCGAGTTGATCCCATGAACCTTTGCAAACCAATGCTGTAGCCGCTTATCGTCAGCGGCCAACCATGGCTCGTATGATCGCCCCGGACGTTCCCGGCCGCGCCACGGCAGCGGCTTGCGTATGACCTCCGTGTTCCCGAAGGCGTCATAGGCAAGCACCCCTCGCCAAGGGCCATTCGTAAGGATAAGCTCGACATTTCCGGCTGTCGGCAGAGGTAGGCCAGTTTTATGGTGCAGTTCCAGTTTGGTTTCCCAGTCTTCCTCGCCAGGCTCGTCTCCTTCTTCCCCGTCCAGGTCTTCCGCCATCTCGACAAACTCCGTTTGCCGCTCAGCCGCGGCGAGTTTTTTCACCTCCGGCCGATCCGCCGCCCAACGTTCCATTGCGAGATGACTCGGCTTCTTGGCGTCCGGCGTGTGTTCCTTGACTTGGTCATCCAGATGGCCGAATTTATGAACCCGGACAAGATCAAACAGGTTATAAGTCCGGCCGTCGGCGATCGGATCGCTGTCCTGGTGCGAGTAGCAAAGGTCCTGATCCGGGTAAATCTCCAGCCCGTTCGCCGACGTGCCGCCAACGTACGTGTACCGGTTAGCCATCGTACCGGGGATGTAGACGTCCGACAAAACGTGTCGATACCCTCCTCGATTGTGAACGCACGGCAGAATAGTCCGATCGTGCCTTGCTTTTCCCGCGGGTCCTGCGCCTTCTTGCCGGCGGTTTCGACGGCCTTCGTCTCCTCCGGGTGTCGCGGCCACGCCGTGACGTCGCGCCAGTCCTCATACTCCGCCAGCAGGCCATCGGCGGACAGAGGCTCGCCCTCGTAGACCTCCAGCACCGGCTCCGCATCCTTGCTGCAGCTCGGAAAATACATGAGCCGGTGGACTTGGAACGTCGTCTTATCGAAATAGGTCATGCCGATCTTCTCCGCCAGCTTGCGGGCCGCTGCGGTATACTCGTCTGGCGACATCGTCCGATCTGCCGGCACGATGAGGCGATATTTGGGCTTGTGCGGCCGGTGGCTGTGCGTGGAGTAAACGGCGTATGCCGTGCCGCCCAGGACGAGCTCGACCGTAAAGAGGAAATCGCCATCCGCAAAGTCGGCATCCAGGGTGAACAGACTGCGCGTGTCGACGTTCTCCTTCTTCCGACGGCCGCCGCGGACGAGCCCGCCAACAAAAGCGGGACCGTCCTTGACTTTGCCTTTGCCGGCGGGCGTCATCGCGTCGTATTGCGCCATCGTCTCCGCCGTCCGGCGGACCTTCCGGAGCCGCTCGACGAACTCGTCCCAGGTCAGATATTCAGGTTTCCAGTTCGTGTCGGCGCGGTGCTTACCGAACGAAATATCAAGCTCTTGCATGTCCGTCACCCCAGCAATTCGTCAAATGCTTCATCCACCGCCATTCGGAGGTTGTTCACGGCGACTCGGTAATAACTTTCCTTGAGCTCCACGCCGACGAAACGCCGCCCCATCTTGATCGCCTGATACCCTTCGCTGCCGATCCCGGCAAACGGGCTAAATACGATATCCCCCGGATTGCTCCAGAGCTCCACGCCGCGGGCGATCACATCGAGCTGCAGCGGACAGATGTGCTTCTCGTCTTTCTCGTCGCGCGCTGAACGGTACTGCAGCGTATTGTTCGGGTTAATGTCCATCCAGACCGGTGAAGCATACTTTTGCCAGACGAACACACTGCGCCACATCTCAAACGGCCACGGCTCCCGGCCGTCCGCCCGGACCTCGGCAGCGTGTCGCTCGTAAGCCTCCCGGCTGACGTCCAGTCCTTCGCCGATAAATTCCTCGAACTCGCCGCTGATCGGCTCCGGATTAACGCCAGGCTTGCGCATCGTGACAAGATAATCCGGAATGCCCTGCCGACTCATGGCGCTGTCCTTAACGACCTGCTTATGGAGCAGGCCCAACGCCTTTGTTCGCTGCTGGGCAACGACCGGGTCCTTCCAGATTACGACCTCGCTATGGTAAATGAATCCCTCCGCCTCGAACGCGCGGATCAGCTCACCGCGGAAGTCCCGGATGCCGATATAGCCGTGATGGGCTTTGCTCGTCGGCAGGTTCATGCAGTGAAAACTCACGAGCCGTCCAGGGATGATTACGCGGTAAAGCTCGCGGATGAGGAAGCGGAAGTGCTCGAAAAACTCCTCATCGCTTCGACAGTTGCCCATATCCCGGTCGCTGTTCGAGTACGTATATAATGAAGCGAAAGGTGGCGAGAAGATCGAATAATGGATGCTGTTGTCCGGCAGGCCGCAGGTAATCTCCACGCAATCGCCGTTGTAAAGCGCGAAATCTTCCTCAATGACTTGGTCGATCGCGTTAACTTGTTGCTGCAAATTGCTCACCTCTTCCGCTGTTTGATAAAGGCCCTAACCACGCCATTAAACCGCACATCGACCGTCAAATGTTGGCTATGGAGCCGTTTGTAGATGATCATTAACCTGCCGTTTTTCCTTGCCCGAAGAACTTCATAGTCACCCTTCGCTGGCTCCGTCGTCCAACCATCTAAGGTTAGCCATGTTTCAAATTCTGGTAAATGGGATTGGTGAAGCGTGTTACGATTAACCATTACGAAGCTTCACTCCTTAACCATGACGGAATGATCAGCGGTCGTGCCGGCCGGTAATCGGCCACGTCGCGCTCCGCCCGCCGGATCGACTCCGACGTAATGTCTTTTGTGTACTGGACCATTTCAGCGACCATCTTCCGGAAGTCGGCCTCTTTGCGCTTGATGTTGTCGGCCGTCGCTCCCTCCCGGCTGGATGTGATCATATGCACGTTCACCGGCTGCGTCTGTCCGAACCGGTAACACCGCCGAATCGCCTGAAAGACCTGTTCAAAGCTATCTGACAACCCCACGAACGCCATGTCCGCGCAATGCTGCCAGTTCATGCCAAACCCGGCGATCGAGGGCTTTGTCACGAGGACTCGGATCTTGCCGACGGCGAAGTCGAGCATTGCCTGCTCCTTGTGTGCGGGCTTATCACTCCCGCGGACTTCGACAGCGCCAGGAATGGCGGCAGCCAGCATCTCGCTCTCGACGTTAAGGTCACACCAAACGAGGAACGGTCGATCCGTCGCATTGACGATCTCAGCGCAGGCGGCTATCCGCTCAGCAACCGTCTCCCGCCGGGCACGCTGCCGCTGTGACAGCGTCTTGGCCGGTTCTCCGGGTACTTCGATCACGACGTCTTGGACGTTAAGCGGCGGCAAGATATATCCGTCGTCCGGATAGCCGAGATCGGAAGGTTTCTCCAATACGACGCCCCAGCTTGCCACCCACTTCCAAAACGCATCTTCCGCGTGGCCCTTGAGCCGCCATTTCTGGGTTTCCCCTCCGTCGTGGACGAAGAACATCGACAGCATCTCCGACCGGCTCATGACGCCCAGGAACTCGGCGTGATTGCCAATCTCCATATAGTCGTTTGGCGCCGGCGTCGCCGTACAAGCGAGTCGGTACGGTGTAAAGGCGAACGATTCGATCAACTCCGTCCGGATCTTCCCGGTAAACGATTTGAGGATAGAGCTCTCGTCCAGGACAACCCCATCGAACAAGACCGGCTCAAAATGTCGTAACATCTCATAGTTCGTGATATTGAGCCCCGGCCTGACGTCGTCCTGGCTCCGGCACATCGTGATCTCGTACCCGAGCTCTGCAGCTTCCCGGACCGTCTGCGCAGCGACCGCCAGAGGGGCGAGCATGAGCACGTCGCCCCCGGTCAATCTGTGCACGTTCATGGCCCATTCGGTTTGCATGCGTGTTTTGCCGAGCCCCGTGCCGGCGAAGATCGCCGCACGTCCCCGCCGCAACGCCCAATGGACGAGATCGCGCTGGAAGTCGAACAGGCTTGGATGCAGATCGTCCCGGTCGACTGAAAAGCCAGACGGTGGCATGACGGCGCGCTTGTTTTGTATAAAGGAACAATAGTCCAAGATATATTCACCTCACAATGTAGAGGAAATTAGTAAATTGTGTCGAATAGATATATTCAAAACTTAATCTATAATGATAGGGGCCATACAATGGTTAAGACTGTTAACGTAGGTCTTATAATGCCCATAGCAGCAATCGATAACTGCAGTGAGGGGCATTGGCTTGAGGTAAAATCAATCATTAGTGAGTCGCTTATTTCAAATGATAAATATCAGTTTGAAACCAAAATCGTAAGTGAATCTGACAGTATTGGGCTTATACATAAAAGAATTGTTCAAGGAATCTATAACTCAGATATAGTAATTTGTGATGTAAGTTGTAAGAATCCGAACGTAATGTTTGAACTAGGAATGCGTTTAGCGTTTGATAAACCAACTGTTATAATAAAGGATGACAAAACGACATTTTCTTTTGATACAAGTGGAATTGAGCATATAGAGTACCCCCGGGACCTTAGATTTACCAAGATAGTTGAATTTAAAGAAATTCTTTTAAAGAAGGTTATTGCGACCTATGAGGATTCCATCAACGATCCTAACCATTCACCGTTTCTTAAAAGTTTTGGGCAGTTTAAAGTAGCAAAACTTGAAGAGACGGAAGTTACACCTTTTGACCTTATCTTTGATAAATTGTCAGAATTGCAATCTGATATATCCTCGCTTAAGAAGTTAAATAATATAGTGAAGCCTAGAAGATACAGTCCAAAGATGGATGTCCGGAATGCTATAAACGAAGCAATCGACGAATACATGAAAAATCTTAGCCCGGACTCAAGGTTAGAACCTGATAACTTAACTAATTTCGTAATTGATTACTTAAAAAACAGAAGTACACCTGCCTATAGCTTACCCAAACAATTACTAGCAGAAGAAATATGGAATATTTTGGATGAACGTCGAGCAAGCCTTTTCAGTTAATCCTTCTGATAGAATTCACACTCAAATCCGGCCGCAGCCAGTGGTAACCCGGGGGCCCAATCAATCGGCCGGCTCATGATCTCCGTTACATGCTCCACTGAGCCGGTCCCGATCGGCACCTCCAAAACAACCTCGTCATGCACGTGCATGACGATCCGATACCCTTCCGAATCCAGCCGCATCAAACTCTCCGCCAGGCAGTCCCGGGCGATCGCCTGAACCAGGTTTTCCACGAGCCGGCCGCCGTACGTCCGGTGCGAGACCCATTTCCCGGATTGCTGGTCCATGCCGTCGAATACAACGCCGTCTTTTCCGAATTTCGGGTCCGGCTTGATACGCGGTTTGACATAAGCGAGGCTTCGGCCAGACGGTAGATCGGCGAACAACATGCCGGATTCGTAGCGATAGCGGACGCCGTGTTTGAGCTTAACGGTCGTTTTCTCGCGGACGGCTCTTACGGCTGCCTCCTCCGCGGCATACCACAACTTCACGATGTTCGGGTTCGCCGCGCGCCACTTCTTGACAAGGGCTGGGTATTCGCTCGATTCGATCTCTTTGCCTTTGTCCATGTTTGCCATGGCGTTCTCGCCACCCTGGAAGCCGCACGCAAGTGTCGCGACTTTTCCAGGTGCCCGATATTTGTAATTCGGGTGTCCTTTGACGATCGTCTCGAAGGGAATTCCGAACATCTGCGATGCCGTTGCCTCGTATATCTTGCCGTGCCCGCGAAATACGTCGAGCACCCATTGTTCATCCGCCAACCAGGCGATCACACGCGCCTCAATGGCTGAAAAGTCAGCGACGATAAATCGGCAGCCGGGCGACGGGATGAACGCGGTTCGGATGAGCTGGGAGAGGACAAACGGCGGGGAACCGAACAGCATCTCTAGCAGATCATAGTCGCCGCTGCGTAAAACCTCCCGCGCGAGTGCCAAGTCTTCGATCTTGTTTTGCGGCAGGTTTTGCACTTGGATCAAACGACCGGCCCAGCGCCACGTCCGGTTAGCTCCGCAAAATTGCAGCAGCCCCCGCGCTCGTCCATCTCTACAAATTGAGCGGTCCATCGCTTCGTACTTGTCAGCCTTTTTGCCGAGATCCTTACGAAGCTCGAGTATCCGCCGCGTCTCATCATTCGGCGCCTGGTCCAACAGCACCGGCATGTCATCTTTCTGAAGCGTGTTCGTCACAAGCCCGTGCTCGGCGAGCCACCCCTTGATCTGTGCGTCGCTGTTCGGGTTTTCAAGCCCGGTCAGCTCCTTAGCCTCTTGCATGACTCGATCTTTATATTGCTGGTCACATTCGATTGCCCTTTTGAACAGCTCCGGGTCCAGCCGGACGCCGCGGTCGTTGATTTGCTGATCGAGCGCCCATAGCCGCCATTCGTGATCGGGGACCGGGAAGCGTTCCAGCTTTTTGGCGATCTCCCGTTCGACGACGACGTCCTGCCGGCAATACTCCACGAACTGCTGCCATTTTTGCACGTCGTGATGCGGTAGGTTCCGCGTCCGGCCACCGTTGACCTTGGTCGGCTTGCACGGGACGGAGAAATACTTGATTAATGCTTTGCCCCGTGCGTCCTTCTTCGCTTCTAGCTTGAGCACCTCGGCTACCCCCTCCAGACTGCCGGGAAGGCCGAGCGTGAGCGCATGGACCGCCGTACAGCGCCACTGGAGCGGATCGCATTCAATACCGAAATGTTTGGCGATCGTTGTTCGTTCAAAAGCCGCGTTGAATGCGGTCTTGATGACGTTTGGATCGGTCAACGCGTCATAGACATCAGTCGGTAGGTCTTCGAACGCTGTTAGATCGACGACCTCAACCGGATCGTTATCCCAGGCGTAAGCGAACAGCAGGATCTCGAAATCCGGCGCCTCGACATACCGATGAACGCCGCACTTGATCAGATCGACGCTGGAATAGGTTTCAACGTCGATCCGAAGGACGGTCACAGCTTCTTCCCTCCATGCCGGCGCGGCCGCGATGCGTTATAGGTCATCTTCTCCAGGATCGCCGTCTCCAGATCGATCCCCAGATAACCGCAGACGTCGAAGATCCGAATCACCACATCGGCAAGCTCTGTCGGAATTCCGCAGGGCTTATCACCTTCGTACCAAACCTC
Source organism: Paenibacillus cisolokensis (assembly GCF_018403665.1). Taxonomy (GTDB): domain Bacteria; phylum Bacillota; class Bacilli; order Paenibacillales; family Paenibacillaceae; genus Paenibacillus_AH; species Paenibacillus_AH cisolokensis. Next base: position 6,912 of record NZ_BOVJ01000067.1, on the reverse strand, counting down.
CGTAAAGCCCCGGCCATTCCTATGATCCTCCAGCGCCTCCGACAGCTCGGAATGTATAAGAGCGATGACCTCGCCGAAGGTCCGCGGCTCATCATACCAGCCTTTGTCGATGGCGTTCTGGTGAGCCTCATTAATGAGTTGTTGAATGCTGATCGGGTGCGGGAGTAGAGCGTTATTCCCAGGTCCCCAATGGCCGTTCTTCTTGAGAATGCCGACGATGTCATGGGCGTAAGGCTCATCGGAGTTGACGACAATGTACTGGTTGTATTTCTTCCCGTTTGCCTCTCTTAGCTCGCTAATCCTATTGAGAAGGTGGTACATGGATTGGCGCTCATCTTCGGGCAATAAGGTATCGATATCAGCGATTTTCACGACCGCGTATTTGTATTGCGTGCTGGTTCCACTCACTTCGAGTACCTCCCTTTTGATAGGAAAGGGGACCCGCTACCGAATCCCCACCGTCGTCATTAGCTCAAGAAATCGTCATCGTCGTCGCTGATGTCGACTACGTCGTCAAAATCTTCATTGGCGAAGTCATCCTGCAGACTTGCCCGGCCACCCAGATAATCGCCGTCCTGGACTTTGACGATGTTGTTCAAGCCGGCCGCGACGCCGCGGTTCCCGCGAGCATCAAACGGATAGAAGTTCAGTGAAACCTTGGCATAACAGCCGGAATAGACTTCCGTGGTGTCCGTGATTTCTTGGAATTTGACTTTCCCGTCGGGCCCTTTCCCGATCGGCTTGGCGATCCCGGGCTTGTTCTTACTCGTCGCATTCAGGAAGTAGTGGCCAGCGTATGCTTCGTCGTCCGGGCGCTCCTCATCGCCGTCCCGGAGCGGCTTTTTGAGATTCGCAGGGACCTTGCCGCCCCATTTGCTCTTGCCGAGCTCGACAGCGGCATCAACAGCAGCCTTGATCTTGCGCAACGTCTCCTTATCCGATTTCGGAATGAGGATCGAGCAGCTATATTTTTCTTCGCCACCATCGATTGATTGCGGCTCCCAAATATGGGCGTAAGAAAGGCGTACCTTACCCGTGATTACCTTCGTTGCTTGATTGTCGATTGCCATGAAAGATCAGTCCTCCAAATTAAAATTTTCGTTTGCGAAATCGTTCTCGACGCTGTTGAGCTCCAGCCGCTTGTCAGTCTCCGGGACAAGTACCGGCTTGCCTGGCGGCTTGACGATCAGATCGCCGATCAGCGCGGCCAGCTCCTTCTTACCAATCCGCTTTTCCAAGTCGCCGATCCCGAGGAGATCTTGCGGCTTGAGGTAATCGGCCGGCTCCAAACCGGCGGCCTCCAGCGCCGATCGCGCCGCGTCTTTATCCGTGATCTGCCGGTTACTCCGACCCTCGACGAGCTTCCAACCTGGAACCTTTTGGCCGGCCTTTGCCTGCTCGAAAGCGTAATCCGCGACGTCTTTCGCCCACGCGGAGAGCTGCTCCGCGACGTGGAGGATTGATCCGATCTCGTCGAGCGTGAGCAACGCTGGGTCCTGGAATTCATACTGCAGCGCCGCCATATTGGCGTCGGCGCGGGCCCGGCAATTGCCTTTGACCTTGCACCAGCGGCAGTGATCGCCCGGCTTGTATTCTCCTTTGCCCTCATAGGCCAGAGCTGCTGCGGGACGCACGACCGTCTCCGCCCATTCGAGCAATTCGTCGACCGACATAATGTCTGTGCTTATATTGTCGAGCCGCGGCTGGACAATCGTGCCATGGATCTCCCGGATGTCGTACAGGTAGTTATAGGCATTCCAGGCACCGAGGCCGTAGAGCCTGATCTGCGGATTGCCGACTGCGCTGACCGGTACACCTTTGCCGTATTTCAGGTCGATCACCTCAAGTACACCGTCGCTGATCAGGACGACGTCGCCGGTCCCGTAACCGTCCGGCACCCATTCGGAGAAATCTAGTGATTCCTCCAGAAGTATTGTGGCGTCGGAGCTGCGGGCCTTCGCGGCCATGAATCGCTCCTCGACGATTTCGACGTATTCGTTGACGGCTGACTCCATCTCCGCGTCGTAGAGTGGATTTTGCTGGAGATAGCCGATGGCTGCGTCAATCTCTCGCCGTTGTTTGGAGTTACACGGCGTCAGCCGCCGGCGCAGCTTGAGCTCGGCCAGCTCATGTGCGACCGTACCTTGATCGGCATACTCGCTCCGTTTGTCCGGCAGCCGCTCCTGCAGCCGGGCGCTCGGCGGGCAATTGATCCACTGGGCCGCCTTGGACGCACTAAGTAAGGCGTGGGCGCGTTCAGAGTGCGCTTGTACCAATCCCGTACACCTCCGATCCGTAAAGTTGCTGCTGCAGGATGTTCAGTTCGTTCCGGAGCCGATCGATCTCGGCCTCTGCGGCCAGCGCCCGCCGGATCGCATACGGCCAGCCTTCGAGGGCTTGCCGAACAAATTCATTCGTAATATCCGGGTTTCCGAGGTCCCATCGTTCACAGATCGAAAGATCAAACTCCAAGTCGCGGGCCCTGTTCTTCGTCGCCGGCATCAGGATAACGCCTCCAGATCGCGGAGAAACGCCGCTCGCTTGCTGTTAGGGACTGCCGTGACATTTGGGACACCGTATTTTCCGAGCAGATCCTTGATCGCCTGCTTGGCTTCCGGGCCTTTCTTACCGACCTCAGCAGCCGCTGCGCGCAGCTCTACGTCGGTCGGTACTGGAGCGTCCGAGCCTTCCGCGTCATCCGCATCGGAGCTTTCCGGTTCCGTACCTTCGTCCTGCTCCTCCGGTACCGGATCGGCTTTCTTTTCCGGTTGCTCGGTCTTGGTCGGCCGTTGACGCTTCGGCTTCTCCTCCTGCGGTTTTCTACAACCTCTACCGACTTTGTAGTGAACGCCGCTGCCAGAGCGGCAAGCTCCTGGATTGCTTCGCCGGCGTTGTCGCCGTTGATGTGAATTTGAACAGACATTTAAGAGACCTCCTATTTATTTAGAAGTTAAATGTGTGCTACAATAGAGCTGAACTTGATATTTCCAGTTGCTTGTGAAGCGCCGTCGGCTAGGGCGGCGTTTCGCTTTTCTGCGGCCTGGTACTGCCGGGCGAATACAGTCCGCGTCCTCTCGCTCCTCGCCGTGTCGACGAGCTGCTTAAGATTGATCAGGCTCCGCAGGCGTTGCGATCTGCTCACGGTCCTCACCTCCTTTCAAAGAACTTGGAACCGCCGGACACCGAGGATATTGCCTTCGGCGTCCCTGACGACGCTCGCGAAGCCCGTATCCGGTCCGATCAGGTCGTCGCGCGTCCCGGCAGCTGCCTGCAATACCAGCAGCGAGACGATATATTTCGTTCCCGGCTGTGGTCCGGGCAGATCGACGATTTCGTCGAATTTCGTGCGGACGACTTCGATTCCGTTCGCTTCGCCGACAACGACCGCTTGGCTTTTCACCCGCGCGATCTTCCCGGATGCCGGGTAGACACGAATGACGGACTTTGCGTCAGCATCGTATACTTTCACGTCATGGGGCGTAAGGTTGACGATCTTCAAAGTTGGTCACCTCCTTTCAAAGCTCCTCTCTTTTGCGCCAGAGGGACTTATAAGCTGTAAGCGTTTTGTGCTTGATACCGTACTGCTTCGCGATCTCCTGATCGCTGTAGCCGTCACGGCGCAGGCTGTCGTACAACCTAGCGGTTAGCAACGATTTGCGTTTTGCTTTCGTCTGGTTGCCCCGGGCCGCCCTACGTTTCGCCTCATCGAGGTCTGAGATATAAACGATAACGGGCACGTCCTTGACCTCGTGCGGCTCGCCCAGGTCCATCCCAGGCTTGTAGTCGGCGATTTGCTCGGGCGTCAGCCGCCAGATTTTTGTGATCATGTTACCTCCTCGCTCTCACGATCCGCTCCAGGTCGTCGATCTCGCGCTGGAGCAAATCTCTGGCCTGCTCGACAGAGATTTGTGTGACAAACTTTATGTCGCCGCTTCTCGGATCGGTCACACAGAGTTCGACCATTACCGAGTCATCAATCTGTGCCAGCTGCCGACGCCGGGCGTCAATGCGCCTTTGGATTGCTGTCATGTTGCGGCCTCCCTTCACCCTGTTTTCTGTTCCCGTATCCACTCGACCAGGAATTCCCGCGTCTCTTTGGCCGGGAAATACCACTTGTTGCCGATCTTGAATTTCGGAAACCTCGGGTCGAAGAAAAATTGATCCTGGATAAAGTTCCAGCTCATGCAGGTTCGACGCATCAACTCTTGACGGTCCCAGAATACCAGTTCGGCGTCATACTCCTTGAGCTTTTCGGCGACTTGCTCCTTGAGCTGAGCAAGGACGACCGAATCGTCTACTTGAACGCTTATTAAGCTCAATATCAACCACCCCACATAAGGGTATTTAAATTACCGTCTATAATCAAAAAAATATACTGGTACTGGAAGAATTGGTATTGACAATACCATTAGCAGTTAATATAATAATCTTGGGTATTGAAAATACTAATTGTAGGCAGATGAAACGATGTCAGGGAAAAGTGCTTCCGGCGGCTCCGACAACTCGGCGCTAATTTTGAACAGCAGTTGCGGACTAGGATTGACTCGCCCGTACTCAAGGCTTTTAACGTGTTCAGCGGAAACCCCTAATTTCTCCGCGAACTGTATGCGAGTCAATCCTCTTTCTTTACGGGCATTCTGAAGCGCAGTCCGTTTCAATTAACATCACCTCCTTTTGTGTCTCATTATAAACGGTATTTTCACTACCGTCAAGTATTTTAAATACCCAAATTTAAAATTTAATTTGGACGGAGTGAACCGTATGTCTTTAGGTAGGAGAATTAAGGAATTAAGGTTAGAGAGAAAACTCACACAGCAGCAGATAGCTGAAAAATTGGGGATGGGCCGGTCGAACTTCGGTCACATCGAAAACGACAGAGTAACACCTACAGCAGAAGACTTACAGAAAATAGCGGATATTTTAGAAACGTCTACTGATTATCTCCTAGGGCGTAGTGATTTGAAGTTTCAAACTAAAATCGAAAACCCAAATCCTATCCCTTCTTGGGCAACGTACCGCGATAGACTGGACTTCAAAAAGCTACTCGAGGAAGACGCACCGGTTATGTTCGACGGCGTGCCGATCGACGAAGAGGATAAGGAAAAGGTTTTGAAGGTCATGGAAGCGATCTTCTGGGATGCGAAGAAAAAGAATAAAAGGAAGCCCATCGATGAATAGACCGGGGAGGCGCCGCGATGGACGACATTATTCGAAGGCTATTTCGTAAATACAAAACAAACGATCCTTTTGAGCTTGCTGGGTGTCTCGGTATAAATGTATGGTTTCGCGATCTCGGTAACAATACTCGCGGCCTATACGTCCGCATGCTGCGCCGCCGCTACATAGTCATTCATGAGAATCTAGACGAACGCTGGCAACGCTTTGTATGCGCTCACGAGTTGGCCCATGACCGTCTGCATCCTGGTCTTAATCGTTTTTGGTTGGACGAGCATTCATTTTTTCATCCCGGCAAATTCGAGCGCCAAGCCAATAAATTTGCCATCCGCCTGCTGACCGTGGGAGACCAGCCGCAAAGAGGAGAAACAATCGCTGATTTTTTGAAACGCAATGACATTCCGCCGGAAATGAGTAAATTCTTTATGTAAACTTGCGCTTTTCAGCCGCGAGGCTGTTTAAATATACCTTTTACCGAACATATGTTTGTGAGGAGTTGACAACCATGGGATCATTCCGCCAGCGTGGCTGCAAATGTCCACCAGATCGTAAGCGCTGCAATTGCGGGGCAAAGTGGTACTATCGATATGACATCGTAGACCCTAAAACAGGCAAACGGAAGCAAAAGGAGATTGGAGGTTTTACCTCTAAAGCAGAGGCCGAGGCTGAGGCAAAACGGATACAGTATGAATTGTTGCGAGGGATTTACACTGAACCATCCAAGATGACGGTTGAGGAATTTATGACGGATTACGTGAAAAACACGCTAAAAAACGAAGTTGCTCCGAACACTTATGAGCAACGATTAGCATATGTTCAAAACCATATCAAGCCCCATATCGGCAAAGTAAAACTGTCTGATCTTTCACCAAGTCACATCCAAAAATTTTACAACGATCTCCGTGAAAAATATGGACCAGGCCATGTCCAAAATATAGGGAGGTTGTTGAACAAAGCATTTAACCAAGCTGTCAGGTGGAATATGATCGCGAGGAACCCTTTCCAATTGGTGAAAAAACCATCTACGTCCAGGAAAAACACAAAAATAAAGGTGTGGACGATCGATGAACAAAAAATTTTCCTTTCACATGCCATGAAAGGGCCTTTGATTTATTATACCCTTTTCCTGCTTGCACTCACTTCCGGCATGAGAAAAGGGGAAATATTAGGGCTGAAATGGGATGATGTCGACACTAAATCAGGAATTGTCAGAGTAAAACGAACCATTGTATGGGCCCAAAAATCAATATATTTAAAAGATGCTCCAAAAACGGAAAGCTCGATTCGTACAATCCAACTCCCAGAACAGACTGTTAAAGCGTTAAAAAAATGGCAACTTGCTTGTCCGGCAAATGAATTAAATCTTGTATTTCCTAGCCCTAAAACAAACAAGATCCTCTATCCAAATTCGCTGGACAAGCAGTTTTTAAAGACGGTTGCAGAATCCGGAGTATCTCGAATCTCATTTCACGGCCTTCGACACACGTTCGCTACGACTTTATTATCCTCAAACGTTAATCCGAAGGTTGTGCAGGAGATGCTTGGCCACGCAACAATCAAAACAACAATGGACACTTATTCGCACGTGCTGCCAAATATGCAAAAGGAAGCGGCTAGCCAGTTGAGCGCCGTTTTATTTTAGACTAACAATGTGGGCAGTTTGTGGGAAAACGTCAGTCGCAACGTTCAGAATCCTTATAAATCAAGCACTTAACCAGCCATATTGTAATTCGATTC
>NZ_BOVJ01000066.1 GCF_018403665.1 Paenibacillus cisolokensis | reverse complement strand
AGCGATTGTCAGATTCGTTAAAATGCTGCTCCCCTTTTCTTCTCCCCTTCGACACTGCCCCCTTACGCTGCCCGCTTCATCGCCTGCTCCGCTCTGTCGCCGCCACTATTCCTGCCGCTGCTGCTTCCCGACAGTAACAAAGAAGGGTGCTGCAAAAGAGGTCGTCGCTATTGACGGCAACCATGCCGGGAAAGTCGTGCTTTTCGAGTAACTTGTTGGCATTGGCTCTCTCGCTTTCTTCCGATCGATCTGCTTTTACTACTGTACCTTAGCCGCTGCTAATCTGGCTAATCTATCGTCGCAGTCCCGCCCTTCACCACTACTCGTTCCTTGTCGCTGCCACGCCTTCACTGCTGCTGCTTTTCACTGCTATCCCCTTCGGCGCTACTATACTTTACTGCTGTACCCTAGCCACCGCTACTCCTTCACCGCTGTTCCGCCCTTGTCGCTTGCGCGACGTCCGCTTTATGCGGTATGCTGTTCCGTAAGCCCCGCTCTGGCGCAAACGTTTTCGCCGCCGGCGGAGAGGCATCGCTTCACCAATCGTCTCACCGATCGCTTCATCAGTCGCTTCATCAGTCGTTTCACCAATCGTCTCACCGTTCGCTACATCAGTCGTTCACCAGTCGCTTCACCAATCGTCTCACCGATCGCTTCATTAGTCGCTTCACCAGTCGTTTCACCAATCGTCTCACTGATCGCTACATCAATCGTCTCACCGATCGCTTCAATCGCATCGCCAACCGTTTCGATATGCTTGAAAGAAAAAAGTCCGGAGCGAAACGAAAGATTATTTTCGAAAGCCGAAAGGAGTGCCGTTATGGGCAAAAAACGAACGAAATCCAAAGCACCTTCGCAGCTGCCCCACCGCAACGTGTGGACCCGGAAGCCGCAAACCCAGATCGTACGCAACCGAAAAGCCGAACAGCGCCGATCGTGGTGCCGCAAAGGTACCGACGACGGCGCTGTTCTTTTGTTCGGGGTTGTGCCGCGATCCGAATCGACCGCGCTGCCGCTTTTAGCTTAAGCCTTAGGCTTTCCTTCTTCCAGCCGATCGACCGATACGGTATGGGTATTCAAAGGATTGTTGCCAATCTGAACCGTCGCCATTCCGTTCGCCACATCCACATGCTCGATCCATACCGGCTCGCCTTCCAAATGGACGGCTATCGTCTCTTCCGATTCGAAAATTTGTTTGGCCCGCTGCGCATTCATCAGCCTTTATCCTCCTCGTCCGTTTGCGAATCCGGCTCGACCATCGTATCGGTCGTCGTCTCGTCGATCAAACCATTGTGAATCGTTACCACGCCTCCGCCCAATCCTTCATTGACCATCCGGTCGATATCCATAAAATAATCGTCGCGGCCCTCCGCAGTTTTATCCGCCGACGGAGACTCGGGACTTTTGCTGTCTTTGCTCATAAACAATTCCCTCCTTACAACGAAAATATGCCCGCTTCGATTGGATTCCATGCATTGTGGGAACGCTTGTAAGAAAGCTTCTGTCGAAGCGGCAACAGCAGAAAACGGTCGCAGCGAGCGGCGAAACACCCGAAACACTCGAAACACTCGAAACACTCGATACACCCGAAACACCCCGATTCTAAGGAGGGAGACGAAGGATGCATACGGTATGGAAAGGCGCCATCAGCTTCGGTCTTGTGCATGTTCCGGTCAAAATGTTTTCGGCTACGGAGGATAAAGATATTTCGCTCCGCATGATCCATAAAGTTTGCGGAGGGCCGATCGCTTACGTGAGGCATTGTCCGAATTGCGAAACCGAGGTGGCATGGGACGATATCGTCAAAGGGTACGAGTACGAAAAAGGACATTATGTGCTGTTCGAAAAGGAAGAACTGGAGCAGATCGCCGGCGAACGGTCCAAAACGATTCAAATTCTCGATTTCGTCGATCTGGATGAGATCGACCCGATTTATTTCCAAAAGACGTATTACTTGTCCCCCGATCAGGCAGGCGGCAACGCCTATAATTTGCTGATGCGGGCGATGTCCGAAACCGGCCGGATCGGCATTGCGAAAGTATCGATCCGCTCCAAAAGCAGCATGGCGGCCATACGCGTCATCGACAATTGCCTGGCAATGGAAACGATTTTCTACCCTGACGAAATTCGTCCCGTCAGCCAGGTGCCGGGCTTGCCCGAAGAGGTCAAGGTCAACGACAAGGAGCTGACGATGGCGAAACTGCTGATCGAACAGCTTTCCACTCCGTTCGAGCCCGAAAATATACCGACGATTACCGCGAGCGGCTGTTCGACCTGATCAGCCGGAAAATCGCCGGAGAGGAGGTCCGCATCGCACCTCAGCAGGAACCCGCGAATGTGATCGATCTGATGGCCGCGCTGCAGGCCAGTCTCGAATCGATTCGCGTCTCCCCGGAAGGCGGCGCGCTCGACACCGGCGCGGCGGCCAAAAGCGGCAAAACCGCCGGAGCGGGAACAGGCGCAAAAGCAGATGCGGCCAAAAGCGCAGCCAAAGGCAAGCCGGCAGCCAAAGCCGGCAACGACGAAACGGACGACAACGAGGCCGGCCGGGGCAAAACGGGGGCTGCGCGGACCAAAAAAGCGAAGGAGACGGTATCCTGACCGTCTCCTTCTTGCTGCACGCCTTCCGGCATTCATTCCTCTTTCGACTCGTTCACAATAATTTCGACTTTTTTGATCCGGTGAAGTCCCATTTCGCGAATAATAAACGTCAGTCCGCCATATTCCAGCTTGTCTCCGGCGGCCATGTCCGGATTCATGTTATACAGCCAGCCGCCGATCGTATCGACATCGTCATGCTCCAGCGAGCTGTCCAGCACATCGTTCACCTGCCAGAGCAGCGCTTTGCCGTCGACCAGATACCGGTTCTCGCCGGTCTTCTCGATTTCCTTCTTCTCGTCGGCGTCGAATTCGTCGCGGATATCGCCTACGATCTCTTCCAAAATGTCTTCGATCGTAATCATTCCCGCCGTTCCGCCATATTCGTCCAACAGTATGGCGATATGAACCCGTTCCTGCTGCATCCGCTTGAGCAGCGTCTTGACCGGCATCACTTCGGGCACGGACATGGCCGGCCGCATGATGGATTTCAAATCGAAGCCTTCTTTGTCGTAATTGAGAAACAGCTGCTTCGTATTGATCGTGCCGACGATGTTGTCCTTGTTTTCCAGAGCGACCGGAAATCTCGTGTATTGCTCTTTTTTAATAATTCGTATGTTCTCCTCCAGCGGCTTGTCCGCGTACAGGCACACCATATCGGTTCTCGGCACCATAATTTCGCGGGCGAGCAAGTCGTCGAAGTTGAAAATGCGGCTTACATAGCCGTATTCGGTATTGTTGATTTTGCCGCTCTGAAAGCTTTCGTTCAAAATAATGCGAATTTCCTCTTCGCTGTGGGCTTCCTCCTGCTCGCTTGCCGGACTGAGGCCGAACCATCGCACAAACATGTTGGCCGAGCCGTTCAGCAGCCAGATTAACGGATAGGCGATCCGATAGAACCAGATGATCGGACGGGCGACGAAGAAGCTGACCTTCTCCGCCTTTTGAATGGCCAGCGTTTTCGGCGCCAGTTCTCCCAGTACGACGTGAAGATACGTAATGATGAAAAAGGCAATCAGGAAAGAAGCCACATGCCCCAAATCGGCCTGTATGCCGAACCGGTCCATAAGCGGATACAGCATCTTCTCCACCGCCGGTTCGCCGAGCCAGCCGAGTCCGAGCGATGTGATCGTGATGCCAAGCTGGCACGCCGATAAATATCCGTCCAAATTGCTGGTCACCTTCCGTACCGCCAGCGCGTTTTGCGTCCTTCCAGTACAAGCTGGTCGACCCGGCTGGGACGAACCCGGATAATGGCAAACTCCGTCGCGACGAAAAAGGCGGAAAAGAAAAGGAGCACGACAACAATCAGCAAGCTCATGACGGCCTCCCTCCGTTCGTCATTTTAACTATTCCCGGTTTAGAATACCCTTTTTCGTTCATTATCCTCATCTTTCCGCAACCGAAAGTTGCCGGATCGAATGTTTTGGCCGGGAATGACCGACACTGGTAAACAACGACACGAATGAGGGGAGGGCGGCCCATGAGCAACGAATCCCATCTATGGAAGCCGGTTGTCCCGTTCGAGCCGGTTGCGACGGACAGTTATCCGAACGGCGGGGAATGGATCGCGCAAGTAAAATGGGACGGCGTCCGGGTGCTGGTCTACGCCGACCGGGGACAGGTCCGCCTGTTCAACCGGCGGCTGAACGAACGGACGATGCAATACCCGGAGCTGGCGCAGACATCCGATTACTGCCGGTCCGATACGTTCGTTCTGGACGGCGAAATGATCGCGCTCGAGGGCGGCAAGCCTTCGTTCCACCAGGTGATGCGGCGGGACGGCGTACGGAAGGCAGTCAGCGCGGCGGCCGCCCGCCGGGAGGTGCCAGTCGTCTATATGGTGTTCGATGTGCTGTATGCCGACGGGGAGTGGGTAACGGCGCGCCCGCTGCGCGAGCGCCAGGCGCTGCTGGAGCGGCTCGTCAAACCGGGGCCGCACGTGCAGGCGGTCCGCAGCGAGACGTCGCTGCGCGGACTGTACGAGGCGGTCGACAAACTCGAATTGGAAGGCGTCGTGTTCAAGGACTTGAACAGCACATACGAAATCGGGGGCAAAGACAAGAGGTGGCGCAAGAAGAAGCGATTCCGCGATCTTGTCGCCGTCGTCGGCGGCGTCACGTACCGGGACAACCTGGTCAACGCGCTGTTGCTTGGTCTGTACGATGCGGAAGGGCGTCTCTGGTACATCGGCCATGCCGGAGCCGGCGCCTTCACGCAGAACGATTGGCGGCATATGACCCGGGAAGCTGCCAGACTCCGGACGGCGGACCGGCCGTTTGCCAACATGCCCGTTCGAAGCCGCGACGCCGTCTGGCTGCGGCCGCTGCTGACCGTCAAAACAAATTATATGAGCTGGACGCCGGATATGGCGCTGCGCCAGCCGGTGCTGCAAAGCTTGACCGATCTGCCGCCGGAAGCGTGCACGTTTCAGTCCCAGGCGCCCGATCTGATCCGGAAGGAGGAACCGTAAACCGGTGCGCAAGACAGGCTCGATCACCGTCGAAGGCCATGAAATGACCGTGTCCAATCCCGACAAGCTGCTATGGCCGGAAGCGGGACTGACCAAACTGGCCTATTTGGAGAAGCTCGTTTCGCTTTCTCCCTACCTGCTCCGCTACACGCGCGGACGCTATTTGACGACAATCCGCTTTCCGAACGGGATCCACGGCAAATCGTTTTACCAGAAAAACGCGCCGCAGCCGAAGCCTCCGTTCGTCCGCACCGCGCAGGAAGGCGACATATCGTACGTCGAGCTGGATTCGCTGCCTACGCTGCTGTGGCTCGGCAATCTGGCCTGCCTCGAATTCCATGCGTCATTCGACCGGATCGGAGAACCGGTATACCCGACGGAATGGGTGCTGGACCTCGACCCTTCGCGCGAGGAAGAGCCCCGCATTATGGAAGCGGCGGCTTTGACCGGCGAATTGCTGGCTTCGCTCGGCATCGCTTCCGTGCCGAAGACGTCGGGCGCCACAGGGGTACAGATTATCGTGCCGCTGGCGTCGCGGCTCTCCTTCGACGATCTGCGCCAGTTCGGCCAATTCGTCGGACAATATCTGGCTACCAAGCATCCGTCGCTCTTCACCATCGAACGGCTGAAAAAAAATCGCGGCACCTTGATCTATGTCGATTATTTGCAGCATTATCCCGGCAAGACGATCGCCGCGCCTTATACGCCGCGCGCCCGGGTCGGCGCAACCGTCTCGATGCCGCTCACGTGGGAGGAGGTGCGAAGCGGCGTATCACCGGCCGATTTCCATCTGCTGAACGTCGAGCGCCGGCTGCGCGAGAAAGGCGACCCGTTGTCCGGCGCCGCCGGACAGGATTTGCGCCCGGTGCTCTCCTTTCTGAAACAGGGCACAAAACGATAAGTTCCGGATGGCCTGGCCGATTATTGCGGACATGGCGCAGCTATATCTTTTTGCATGTTTCGGAAGAAAAGCGAATAGTAATCGATAGGAGTACAGGCGAGGTTTGCCTTACGCTTTTCGGTATACCCAATTCGCAAAGGGAGGGAACCCGAATGTTCAAAAGCGACAAAAAGCTGGCCGGGAACGATACGATGATCGGCCATGGCACGCTGGCGGAAGGAAGCATCATAAGCGAGTCGGATGTGAGGATCGAAGGCGAATACCGCGGAGATATCGAATGCAAGGGAGATATCGTGCTCGGCGAATGCGGCATCGCCAGATCGAATCTGAAAGGCCGGGATATTGTCATCTCCGGCCAGGTATTCGGCGACGTCACGGCGTCCGGAAGGCTGACGATTACCGCTTCCGGCCAGGTGTACGGCAGCGTGAATGCGCAGTCGCTCCTTATTCAGGAAGGCGGTGTCTTTAACGGCAGCTGCCAGATGGAACGCCGGCCGGAGACCGCCCGCGCCCGTACGCTGACAGGCGGCGATGCGGCAGCGGCGGCGTCCAAGGAAGCGCCGGCGGAGAAAACCGACAAGGCGCAGCGCAAAGTTCAGGCCGGATAAGGTCCGAAGCCTCCGCCGGTCAGGCGGACACGTCCCGGCGATTGAAAATCCACCATGACAGCGCGATGAACGCAACATAATACGCGGCCAGGATGCCGAGCGAGAAGCCGAGCGTCATATCCTGAATCATGCCGCCTCCGTCCAAATATTGCGTCAGGTTGAGATGGACAAACAAAATATAATCGGCCCAATCGTATTCCAGCATCGCCAGCAACCCCGCCACGCTGCTGCCGATAAACAGCAGAAACATGGAAAGGCCGATCGCCAGGCTGCTGCTGCGGAATACGGTGGAGATCATGAACGACAGCGTCACAACGACAACCAGACTTACGAATTCCAGCACGTAATACCGGATCATATACGTTAGCGGAGGCAGCCCGTCCTGGCCGAGCAATGTCGAGTCGTCATAGCCAAATGCCGCCAGATTGACGGCGAATGTGGCGGCGAACAGCAGGACTGTTGCGAACAGCGCGAACAGCAGCACCGAAATATATTTGGAAAGCAAAATTTTGGATCGCGTCCACGGACGGATCAGCAGCAGCTTGATCGTTCCGGCAGTAAATTCGCCGGCCACGCTTTCGCCCGAAATGACAACGGCAAAATGGTTGCGAGCGTAAGCAAAATTTGCGTTTCCATCTTCATCATAAACCACATCGTCGGCGGCTCGTCCGCGGTCAAAAAGGTAGCCATTCCCGTAATGGATACGGTCAGGAGCAGGAGAATGCCCATCATGATCCATGTCCGCGCTCTCCGGTAAATTTTCATATTTTCATTGGATACAAGCCGCAAAAAATCAAGCAAGCTTCTCCCCTCCCGTCATTTCGAGGAATTGGTCTTCCAGCGACTTGCTCTGCGCCCTTATGCCGTAAACTTTAATGCCCGCAGCTACCAATTTGGCATTCATCTCCGCAACCGTTTCCCGATCGGCTTCGAAAGCGACGAACGCTCCCTCCTGAACCGGCGAGCGGCCGGCTTCCGTTAACAGCGCCGCGGCATCGGCGGGGCGGTCGACGTCGAACAGCACTTTCGACAGCACCTCTCGGCTTCCGATTTCGTCCTCCCGCTGAACGGGGCGCACATCGATCAGCTTGCCGTTCTGGATAATGGCAACCCGATCGCACATCAGCTCCATTTCCGACAACAGATGGCTGGAGACGAAGACGGTAATGCCTTCTTCCTTCGCCAGCTTTCGCAAATAATCGCGCAGCTCGCGAATCCCCGCCGGATCGAGACCGTTCGTCGGCTCATCGAGAATAAGCAGCGAAGGCTTGTGCATAATCGCCTGGGCGACGCCCAGGCGCTGCCTCATGCCGAGCGAGTAAGTTTTCACTTTGTCATGAATCCGGGCCCCGAGCCCGACGAGCTCGACGACTTCGTCGATCCGTTCTTTCGTAATGCCCGGGATCATGCGGGCAAAGTGCAGCAAATTTCGATAACCGGATAAATATTTGTACATTTCGGGATTTTCCACAATGGCGCCGACATGCCGCATAGCCTTCTCGAAAGATGTGCGCACGCTGTGTCCTTCGATCAAAATTTCGCCTTCCGACATGCGCATCAGCCCGACCATCATCCGGATAGTCGTCGTTTTGCCCGAGCCGTTCGGACCGAGAAATCCGAACACTTCTCCCCGCGGCAAATCCAGCGTCAAACGGTCGATAATCGTTCGGCTCCCGATGCGTTTCGTTACATTTTTCAGCTGCACGACAATCCCATCATTGGTTGCCAACACGACAGCCCTCCCCTTCTGCCTTACAGTTCTACCGACAATTAAACATCATTATACCTGACGAACGGGAGGCTCCGATAGTTTCTTGCCTAAAATTTTAAAAACCCGGCCAGGCGCTCACCGACATGCTCCTTTCCGGCGGACGGTTGAAAATATAACACCGTTTACGGTAAGAAAAATAAAAAGCCCGCCAGTATTGGCAGGCTATTGCGTATGTCAAATCCGGAAGGCCGGCTTGCACGCGCGCAGCGAAAAGCGCCTTGTTCGTTCAGCCCCGTTCAAACGTCTTCAAGCCAGCTCGATCCTCATCTTCCCTGCGCCCGTTTCCGGCAAAATTCGAACGCCCGCTGGACCGGCAAAGGACGCGCCGCCTTCGACCGACTTCACTGCGGAAATGCCGCGCAGCACCAGCTCCCAAGGCTTGCCGGCGCCTTGCGCCGCAACGGTCAGCTCGTTGCCCGAACGCTCGACGCGCACCGCCAGTTCCAGCACACCCTGCGTGCTATACACGTCGGCCACCGCCGTCCGGCCGTCTGCCAGCTCGAAAAGGTGCAGCGCCGCGCCGTCCGCATAATCGTAATCCGGCCGCAGCTCGTCGGCGCCGACGGCAATCAGGCTGCCCGGCCGAACCATGAGCGGGAGGCTGAAGTAGCCGTGCCGCTCTTTGATCCAGCGGCCGCCTTCGGTCACCTCGCCCGTAAACCAGTTTGTCCAGCGGCCTTCCGGCAAATAATACTGTGCCAGGCCTTCGCTGTTGAATATCGGCGCAACCAGCAAGGAATCGCCAAGCATGTATTGACGGTCCAGCGTATCGCAGGAAGGATCGTCGGTAAACTCCAGCACCATCGCGCGCATGACCGGCACGCCCGTCTTCGTCGCTTCGACCGACTTGCTGAACAGGTACGGCATCAGCGTCGCTTTCAGCCTCGTGAAGAATCGAAGCACGTCGCACGATTCCTCGTCGAACAGCCACGGCACCCGGTAGGATTGGTTTCCATGCAGCCGGCTATGGGACGACAGCAGGCCGAAGGCGACCCATCGCTTGTACAGGTCCGGCGTAGCCGTATTTTCAAAGCCTCCGATATCGTGGCTCCAGAAGCCGAAACCGGACAGGCCGAGCGACAGTCCCCCGCGCAGCGTCTCGGCCATTGAGCTGTACGTTGCCGAGCAGTCCCCGCCCCAATGGACCGGGAATTGCTGTCCGCCCGCCGTCGCCGAACGCGCAAACACCATCGCTTCGTTTTTGCCGCGGACCTCCTCCAGCACTTCAAACACCGCTTTGTTGTACAGATACGTATAGTAATTGTGCATTTTGACCGGGTCCGATTCGTCGTAGTAGACGACATCCGTTGGAATCCGTTCGCCGAAATCCGTTTTGAAGCAGTCGACGCCCATGTCCAGCAATGCTTTCAATTTATCTTGAAACCAGCGGACTGCAGCCGGATTCGTAAAATCGACGAGCCCCATGCCGCCCTGCCACCGGTCCCATTGCCAAACGTCGCCTTCCATCGTTTTCACCAGATAGCCGTTTGCTTTCCCTTCTGCGAACAAAGAAGACTGCTGGGCGATGTACGGGTTGATCCAGACGCAGATGTGCAGCCCTTTGCTCTTGAGCCGTTTCAACATTCCTTCCGGATCGGGAAACACCTCGTCGTCCCAGCGGAAGTCGCACCAATGGAATTCTTTCATCCAGAAACAGTCAAAATGGAACACGTGCAACGGAATATCCCGTTCCATCATACCGTCGATGAAGCTCGTGACCGTCTGCTCGTCATAGCTGGTCGTAAACGACGTGGTTAACCACAGTCCGTAGGACCAGGCAGGCGGCAGCGCCGGCTTTCCCGTCAGTTTGGTATAGTTGTCCAGAACCTCTTTCAGGCTGGCTCCGCCGATAACGTAGTATTTCAACCGTTCGCCCGACACGCTGAACTGCACCTTGGAGACGACTTCGGACGCCACTTCGTAAGATACCCGTTCCGGATGATCGACAAAAATGCCGTAGCCGTAATTGGACAAGTAGAACGGCACGTTTTGTATGCCTGCTCGCTGCACGTGCCTCCGTCTTCGTTCCACAAATCGACGACTTGACCGTTTTGACAAACGGCGTAAATCGCTCGCCGAGCCCGTAGATGTACTCGCCGATGCCCAGATCGAGCTGCTCGCGCATATACGTGGTTCGATCGGGCATTTCGATATGCCCCGGGCTCTTGTAGCCGCTGCCGGTAAGCCTCTTCTCTCCATAGTAAAATGCGAGCTCCAGCCTTCATTTTTGTGCACTTTGACGCTGAGATTGCCGCTGGTCAGGCTGGCGATTTCGTCGCCGTTTTCGATCTGAACACGCGAGCCGGGAATTACATGCTTCTCGAATTCCGGTCCTTTGATCCGCTTTCCGTCGTGATGAACCAGTTCCACTCCGATGACATCGGGCATGGGCGAAGTATAATGGACGGTCAGGATCGCCGTATTCAGCGTATCTCCGCGCGTAACGATTTTTTTGCAGGAAGCCAGCACCGTCAATCTGTCCTCCGTAGCCCGCACGCCGCGCACTTCCATCGGATAATTCAGCTTTAGCCCTGGTCTGACATGCCAATATCCGTCGGTAAATTTCATTCGGTTCCCTCCACCTGTCTCTGTATTTTTGTTAAGCGCGCAATTCCGGTACGATATCGATCGGCGTCAGCCCGGTCAAGGCGCGCACAAGATTTCTCGCCGCCGCAAACGCCATATTCAAGCGCGTTTCCGCAGTCGCCGATCCGATATGCGGCAACGCGACCATATGGTCCATCCGCGTAAACGGATGATCGGGCGGAAGCGGCTCCCGCTCGAACACATCCAGTCCCGCTCCGGCGATCCGGCGCGTTTCCAGCGCGCGGATCAATGCCGCTTCATCGACGGTTTCCCCGCGCGAAATATTGATGAAGATTGCGCTTCGCTTCATCAACGCCAACTGCTTTTCGCCGATGAGCCGGCGCGTCTGCGGCGTAAGCGGCGTCAGCAGCAGCACAAAATCCGAGGTTGAGAGCAGTTCGTCGAGCGGCATGTAGCCGATGCCAAGCCGCTCTTCCGCTTCCGGCTTGCGTCGGCGGTTGTAATAGACGACATCCATATCGAAGCCTTTGGCCGCCCGGCGGGCGACCGCTTCTCCAATCCGCCCCATGCCGATAATGCCGAGCCGCTTGTGATGCACATCCAGTCCGTACAGTTCCGCATCCATGCCTTGCCGCCATCGGCCTTCTTTCACCATCCGGTCCAACTCCGCCACTCGCCGGGCCGTCGCCAAAATCAGGGTCATCCCCAAATCCGCCACGGTATCGTCCGGCACGTATGGCGTATGGGTTGCTACGATGCGCCGCGCCGCGAGCGCCGACAAATCGAGATTGTTGTAGCCCGCCGACAAATTGCTGACGACCCGGAGCTTATATCCCGCTTTCAGCACCTTTTCCCCGACGGGCGTGCCCGTCAGCAGCACCCCTTCGGCATCGCCGATTTCGGCGGCCAACTCTTCTTCGGTAATCGAACCGGGGCCTTGCCAATACCGGCATTCGCAGTTCGCTTCCAAATAGGCCGCTACCGGTTCCGGCAGCGCTCTGGCGATATAAATCCGGGGCTTCATCCGTTTTTCTTCCTCTCATCGCTAGATTTGCGTCAATCCTTCATCGCGCCGGCGGTGATGCCTCCGACCAGATGCTTTTGCATCAAAATAAAAATAAGGATAATCGGCAAAGCGGCGAGCGTGGCGACCGCCATCAGATTGTTCCATTCCGTGCCGTACTGCCCGATAAAGCGGTACAAGCCCAGCGTCAGCGGGCGAATCGCGTCGCTCGATGTCAGCGTCAACGCGAAGATAAAATCGCCCCATCCGAACAGGAAGCAGAACGCCGCCACCGTCATGATGCCGGGTTTTACGAGCGGCAAAATAATTTGCGTAAAGGCCTTGAACTTGTTGCATCCGTCGATCATCGCCGCTTCTTCCAGCCCTTTCGGCAGCGCTAGGAAGAACGGCCGGAGCGTGATGACGGCAAACGGCAACGCGTGGATCAAATCCGCCAAAATCAAGCCGGCGTACCGGTCGGACAGATGCACCTTGGAAAACATAATATACAGCGGCATCGCCATCATAATGCCCGGAAGCATTTGAATCGACAGAATGGAAATCATCATCAGCCCTTTGCCTTTGATCGGCAGACGGGCGAGCGCATAGGCAGCCGGAATCGACAGCAGCAGCGACAAAACCATCGTGCCGACGGCAATGACGACGCTGTTGCCGATGTACTTCAGCATGTCCTGGTTGCGGACAAAGTTGTTGATGTACGAATCGAGCGTAGCGCCGGCCGGGAGCAGATGAGGCGGATTGTGGTACAATTCCGTCACCGGCGTCAGCGACGTCTTGATCATCCAGTAAACCGGAAACAGGAACACGATCATGATGGCAATGCCGATCAAGGTTAAAAGCGCGGTCCGCCACGGAGCTTTCGTCATGCGTGAACCTCCTCCTTGCCGGACATTCTCAGGTATGCGATCGAAATCAAGGTCAAAATGATGAACATAATCATCGACACCGATGCGCCCTGGCTGAATTCGTACGTCGAAAACGACAGCTGATAAGCGTAAATGGGAAGCACTGTCGAAGACGTGACCGGTCCGCCGGCGGTCATGACGAAAATCAGGTCGAACACTTTGAACGTATTGATAATGCCCAGAATCAGCAGCACCAGAATTGTCGGCTTCATCAGCGGAAGCGTAATATTGCGGAACTGCACCAGACGGTTGGCGCCGTCCAGCTTGGCCGCTTCGTACAGATGTTCCGGCAAGCCTTGCAAACCCGACAACAAAATAATCATATTAAACGGAATCCCGATCCAGATGTTGGCGACAATCGTGCCCAGCAGCGCCGTACGTCCTTCGCTAAGCCAATTAATCGGCTTGTCGATCAGTCCCAATGACTGCATAAAGTAGTTGATAATGCCGTAGTCGCCGGACATCATCCATTGGAACACCGTACCGCTGATCACCACCGGAAGCATCCAGGCGAGCAGCATGAGCGAACGGAACAGGTTGCGTCCCGGAAATTTCCGATTAAAGAACAGCGCGAGCGCAAACCCGATCGTAAATTGAAAAATGAGACTCAGCACCGTAAACACGGCCGAATTTTTCAGCGAAATATAAAATACCGGATCTTCCAGCGATTTGTAGTAATTGGACAAGCCGATAAAGTCATGCTTGCCGTTCAAATTGTAGACGCTTACGTTTTGAAAGCTTAGCATCAAATTGTAAACCAGCGGAAAACCGATGAACACAACGATGAACAGCAAAGCCGGCAATACAAACAGATAGTTGTTCCAGGACGAAGCGTGTTTCGACCGGCGGCTCATCGGACTTCCCCCACGCGCGCCCGATTGATGCGGCATGGATTCTCCACCTCCAAGTCGAGGGATGGGGACGCCTTAAACGAGCTGACCCGCCCCCCATCCCTCTTTCGTTCTCTCACATGTTGCTTTATTTGCCCAAAATGGCGTCGATTTTGGCCCCGGCTTCTTTGACCGCATCCTCCGGCGATTTGGCTCCGGTAATGACTTCCTGGATCATAATCTGGATCGCTTCGGAAATTTTCGGATAGTTCGGGCCGTACGCTCTTGCCTTGGCGACTTTCATCGCGTCGGCGAACACCTTCAAATCGGGATCTTCTTGCCAGAACGGATCCTGCAGCAAGTCCGCCCGGGCCGGCAGGCGGCCTGCAGTCTGGTCAAACGCTTTCAAACGTTCCGGTTCATTGGCGAATTTGATGATGTCGAACGCAATGTCCTTATGCTTGGATGCCGCAGTAATCGCCCAGTTTTCTCCGCCCAGAATCGTGCCTCCCTGCTTGTTCTTCGGCAGTTCGACGACGCCCCAGTTGACCTTGCCTTCCTTGCGGAGCAACGGGATTTGCCACGTGCCGTTAATCATCATCGCCACTTTGCCCGTCGAGAACTGAACGACCGTATCCGACTGCTTCTGGTTAATGACTTCTTTGGACATATAGCCGTTGTCCGCCATATACTTCAACAGGTTGGCCGCCTCAATTGTGCCTTCGCTGTTAAAGTTGTCGATGTCCGAACCCGATTGGTACATCAGCGGCAGGAACTGGAACGTGCCTTCCTCGGTTTTTACCGCGGTCATGGCAAAGCCGTATACGCCGTCGCCCGTCAACTGCTTGGCCGCTTCTTTCAGTTCCTCCCAGGTTGTCGGAGGCTTCAGGCCTTTCGCCTCGAGCATGTCCTTGTTGTAGTACAGCGCCAAGTTGTTGCTGCCGATCGGCACGCCGTAGTTGCGGCCTTCATACATGGTCGAGGACCACGGTCCGTCGAAATACTGGTCCGCTTGTCCCCATTCCTTGATTTCTTCCGTCAGATCGGCCAGAATGCCGGCGGCCGCAAACGCCTGGTGGTCCGGATTGTCGAGCCACACGATGTCCGGCATTTGATTGCCGACGGAACCCAGCAGCAGTTTGTTCTTGATATCCGCAAAGGAGATATAAGTCCGTTCGATCTTGACGTTCGGGTGTGCCGCTTCGTAATCGTCGATTAATTTTGCAGCGCCCCTTGCGTCGCCTCGCTCGTCATGGAATCCCACCACTGGATGACCACTTTCTCCCCTTCGCCTCCCGCATTCGACGAAGCGTCGGCACCGGCGTTGGAATCCGCATTCGACCCGCACGCCGACAACAGCAGCAGCAACGCCGACATAACGATCATGATAGCCCTTACACGTTTGAACATGTTCATTCCCCCTGGTTTACGTTATGGGTTGGTATATGTTTGACCGCCCCTTTTCCGATGATGCAAAAGAGGCAGTTATACCACTAACATCATTATTTACATCAAAAATAGATGTACGTACATCATTTTGGAGCGAAAAACGGCGCTATTACATCCGCCGCCGATTAAATGTAATAACGTGCGTTTTCCTTTGTCACCAGTTCAAGCTTGGTGATGTTTTCCTTGATCGCGAGCTTGTCGCCGGAAGCAAGATAGTTGAACATCGATTTGACGGTCAAATACCCTTGGTTTACGGGATCCTGGCAAATCGTCGCCGTGACGACGCCTTTCTGCAAAAATCGGTACGTCTCCTCCGTCATATCGTGGCCGATGAGCACCGGAGGCTTGGCGAGCCCGAGATTTTCCAAGTACTCCGCCACAATGTCCAGCCTTGCGCTGGATACGTAAATGCCGTCCACTTCCCGGAAATAGTCGGCGAACGCCTCGGGAGACAGATAATCCTCCTGGCTTAACTTGAGCGGACCGACCATCTCGATCTGATCATATTCGGTCACCACTTCTCGGAAACCTGTAATTTTCTGCTGCATTTGAAAGTTGGTATACGACATAATCACGCCGACTTTCGAACCGTCGCGGACAAATTTGCAAAGCGCATCCGCGGCCAGTCGCCCGGCGATCCGGTAATCGCAGCCCACGTAAAACAACCGCTTGCTGAGCGGCGAATCACTGTTGAACGTACAGACGGCCGTGCCCCGATCGACCGCGCGGTCGATCAAATCCGCCATCTCCTGCGGATCGTTCGGCGACAGCGCAATCGCGTCGTACTCGCCGGAATCGACGAGCTGCTGCACGATTTGCTTCTGTGAATCCAGATCGTATTTGTCCGAACGGAAAATGCGGACCTGAAGACCGTAATCGCGGAATTCATCAACGGCAATCTGAATGCCCTTCTCCACCTGCTTCCAGAAATATGCCGGATGTTCCGGAAACACTACGGCAAGCGAATACACGTTCATCCGGGACAAAAAACTGGCAGACCGGTTCGGCCTGTAGTTCAACTCATTGATTTTGGCCATCACTTTCTCGTACGTTTGGCGTTTCACGTTCCCCCTGTTGTTCAGCACGCGATCCAGCGTAGCCGCGGAAACGCCGATTTGCTTGGCCAATTCTTTAATTGTCAGTCTCTTCCCCTGATCCATACGACATCCTCTGCCTAATTATAATTTTCGGCTGCGATGATCACATCTTAACAAAGGAAACAAAATCTCGTCAATATTTTCATGACGTATTTATTTTATTTTTGATTTACGAACATCATTTTGCGTATTATGTATGATCTTCGCAAGTTCTTTCCTTATGAAGAACCGGACACATCCGCAAAAGAAAACATCGGTGGCTGCAATCTCGCCGGCCGGAAAAGACCTGACTGTAAGATGCCGTTACAATAGACCATGCCTTATGAGTTCGGCGGCACAGAAAAGGCACCAACCATAAGGTTCGTGCCACAACTTATGTATTTCACATCGATTTCTGCCGTACGCTGTTACAGCGGGAAAACGACGGTTTCCGCATGCACGTCGACGGTATAAAGGCGCTCTTGTTCGTCCATTTTCGGCAAGACGGCCGCCGCATTGTGCGAATACGTCGGCATGCCACGCCGGATCTCGCGGTCAGGGCCGGACAGCGGGGCAGGGTCGGATGAACACGATTCGCAGCAGCCAAGCGGATGAACGACACGGAAAAAACCGGTGCGAAACAACCATTTCGCCTCTTCTATCTGTACCGGCTTATTGCAGCCTACGCAATAAAAAAAATTTGTCATCTGCAAAAAAACCCCTCTCCGTTCAATTTCAATATACTATATGTATCAAATCTCCAAAATATATGTTACATTATGTATCTTTATGTTTATAATTTATGCTATCGATTTATCGTTGTCAAGTGTGAATATGTCGGGAGAACCAGTTTTTTGTCGATCATGTCGTTCATTGCGTTTACAAACCGATAGGCATAATGACCCAAAAATAATGAAAATAGCCCCTATCCTTTTCTTGACTTGTTACATTTTGTATCTTACAGTGGAGATAACAAGCGCAAGGAGGAGAAAGGATGAATGTTTTCCATAATAAGGAAGCTAAATCCGGGGGCTCTCTCACCAAAAGCGACAACATTACATGGCATGCCTCCGTCCTGACCCGTCAGGAACGATACAGGCGGAACGGGCATAAAAGCTGCGCACTATGGATGACCGGGTTGCCGGCATCGGGCAAATCGACGCTGGCCTTCGAGCTGGAGAAGGAGCTCTGCAAGATGAAAGTCGCCGCTTACGTATTGGACGGCGACAATATCCGGCACGGTTTAAACCGCGATCTCGGATTTTCCGATAAGGATCGGGCAGAAAACATACGGCGAGTCGGGGAAGTATCCAAACTGTTCGTCGACGCGGGGTTGATCGTGCTTGCGGCTTTCATCTCTCCGAGCGAGGAGGATCGGAAGGCGGTGAGGCGCTTGTTCGCTTCAGGCGATTTCATTGAAATCTATGTCAAGTGTTCACTTTCGGAATGCGAGCGAAGAGATCCGAAAGGGCTTTACCGGAAGGCAAAAGCAGGGGAAATCGCGATGTTTACGGGCATATCCGCCCCCTACGATATTCCGAAAGAACCGGATCTTACCGTCGATACGGAACGTTTGACGGTCGAAGAATCGGTCGCGCTCATCATTCGGTATTTAACGGACAGGCATTATTTTGCCATATGAGAAACGGTTTTTGATGGGGAAACGGCGCAAATGGGGAAACGGCGCAAATGAGGAAACAGCGCAAATGGGGTGGCGGCGTTGAAAGGACGTTTTTTGCTTGCGGGCAAGAAACCGTCCTTTCAAAGCCGCGTCAAAATCGAAGCCGTCGAACGGATTAGACGCCATGAAGGGACAGCGTTCGTTCGACACGGCGATACGGCGGCAAAACGGGGCATCGGGCGTTGCCTATTCGGCAAGCAAATGCTGGTTCGCCATCCAGCGGCTGAACGTTCCGGCCGTCTCCCGGGCAAGCTGGCGCAGCTCTCCTTGCTGGACGACCTCTCCCCGCTCCAGCACGACGACCCGGTCGGCATGGCGAATGGTGGAGAACCGGTGGGCGATGACGATGATGGTCATGCTCCCTTTGAGCCGCTCCAACGTTTCGGCAATGAGCGCTTCATTCTCGGCGTCCAATGCGCTCGTCGCCTCGTCCAGCACCAGGACGGACGGTTTCCGCATTAGCGCGCGCGCCAAGACGATCCGCTGGCGCTCCCCGCCGGAAAGCCGGATGCCCCGGTCCCCGATCACAGTGTCCAGACCATCGGGAAGCTTGCGGACGAAATCGTCCGCCGCCGCCTGGCGCAGCGCTTCCCACAGCCGCTCTTCGCTCTCGCCGGGAGCAACGAGCAGCAAATTTTCGCGTATCGTGGCATGAAACAAATACGGGTCTTGCGCCACATAGCTAACCGACCGTCTAAGTGCCGCGGCCCGCGCGCCGGTATACGATTCGCCGTCCGCCTCAATGCGCCCGCTGTCCGGCTCGATCAGCCCCATCAGCAGATCGATCAGCGTGCTTTTGCCCGCTCCCGATTTGCCGACGATCGCGGTCATCCGGTTCGCCGGAATGAACAGATTGACGTTTCGCAACGCATAATCCCCTTCGCTGCCGTACCGGTAGCTGACGTCCCGGCATTCGACGCCTTGCCGGATCGCTATCGTCGCCTCTCCTTCTCCGCGGTCGGGGAGCGCCTCCCGCGCCTCCTCGCATCGTCTCTTCAGCTCGATCAGCCCGTTGAAGGCGGGAATCGCCGAAACGAGCTGCTCCGCGCTCGTCTGTATGGCGGAAAACGCGGCCAGAGCCGGGCGAAGATGAACACGATCAGGATCAGATGTCCCGGCTGCACATGCAGCCAGGCGAAAGCAACGTATACGAACAGGCCGACAAGAAGCGCGGACGCGATTTTGTACATGAACTGCGTCGCGGACTGCAGCTTCGTAAACCGGACGATGTTGTCCTCCATGCGCCGGCACAGCGCCCGAAACCGGTTCAGATGAGCCGTCTCCAGGCCGTTGCTCTTCAAATCCTTGATGCCTCCGAAATGCTCGGCGATACCGGCGAAATAGGCTTGCGACAGCTCCGTCGTATCTTGTCCGATCGAACGGGCGCTGCGGACGAACTTGCGGGAGAAAAACGCAAGCAGGGCGCCGCAGGCCAGGACGAGCAGCGTAAGTTCGGGCGAGAGCCAAAACGCAAAACCGAGCTGAATGGCGGTGAACAGCAGCGACGCCGACAATTGCAGCGTCAGATACGATCCCTGGCTCGCGCGCGCCAGCTCGGACGTCAGCGCATGATTGAAATCCGATCTCCGGCTGCGCAAGTAGAAGCTCCAGTTCGCCCTGATCAGCGCTTCGTACAGCTCGACGCGCAGCGAACGGACAAAGCCTTGCTGGATGCGGATTTGCAGCACGGCGTGGGCGCGCTGCAGCAGCGCCTGGACGGCCATGACGCCGATATAGGCGGCCAGGACGGCCGGCAGCGCATACGGCTCGGGCAGTGCGCGCAATTGCCCGACCAGGTTCGACAGCACCGGGATGTCCCGGACCTCGAAATCGAGTATGCCGATCAAGCCGAGCATCGGCACGAGCAAATAGATGCCGACGCCTTCGAACAGGCTGATCGCGATCATGCCGGCATAGCCGAGGTACAGCCTCCACCCGGCGAACGCCCGCAGCTTCCCGACGAACAACAATATATTGCGCATCGTTAGTTTCCAGCCCCCGCTTCTTGCCTCATTTGCCGCCAAAACCATATAAACGGCCGGAGCGGAAAATAAAGAAAACGTAGCGGTTTGGGCAGCGGCAAAGCGGCGGCGTCCCAGGAACTCGGATAAAGTTTGCCCAGCACGTATTTGCCTTTTTGCACGAACGTTTTGGTCGAAAACAGGTATCGCTTAAATCGCCTTGCCTGACGAGGCGGCAGCCGGACGGCCCATTCCTCCTTCGTGCGGATAAAAACGAGCGCCTTTTCCGCCAATACGCGCGCGTGTCTGCTCGCGGAGAGGCGGTGCGACTCCGGATTGAGCGGCGTCCCGAGCAACCGCTCCAGCAGGATGACCGCTTGACCCGCGGCGGCGAGGCAGCGGTACTTGCGCAAATGCCGGATCGTCTCATCGGTCGGCGGGTGGCGGCGCAGCATCAGATCGAGATCCTGGAGCCAGCGAAGACGGAACCAGCCGTGCTTCATCCCGTGCAGCGTCAAATGCATGAACAGATCGTGAGCGCCCAAATAATAGATCGGCTGCCGGAACATGCCGCTTTTCCGTTTTCGCCGCCACAGCTCATCGAAGGTCGGTTCCTTGTCGGAAGCGGGCATGAACCGCCAATGCAGTTCCACCAACACTTTTTTACCGGATGACGAAACGACAGATGATGCAGCTTCCATTTCCAATCGTTCAGTATCCGGTGTACGGAATCGTTCGCTTCATACCCCATCCTTGCCAATTGTTCCGCCGCCCGCTCGACCGCATCGACCGGGACCAATAGATCAAGATCCCGCGAAGTCCGCAGCGACAGATCGCCGTAAAGCGTTTCCGCCAAAATCGGCCCCTTCAGCATTAAGCAAGGCACTCCGGCGCGATCCAAATTGGCGCCGACTCTTTCCATTTCCCCAGCCAATTGCAGCATGCCAAACGCATTGGCTCTATAGTCGGCATGGAGCTCTTTGCGGATATCGGCCGGAATCAATTCCGGGAACGGCTGCAGTCTGGTATGGACCCAGGGAACGACGCGGTGATGGCGGACCAGTTCCAAAAATTGATTCCAGTCGATAGAGGAGAGCTTCCCGCGGATACGATCCCGGTCCGGAGCTTCACGATCGATGCGGAGAACGAACAACAAGGCCTGCAATTCGTCCGAAAGCGGCTCCCGATGAAGCTTCTGTATGCCGATCATGATTCACGTCCCCTTCAATTCCGTTCATCTATCGTCTTGCCGAAAATGGCTACGGTCGTAAATGCCGGCATTTCTTCGCCGCCCGTCACGATGATCGGTCCGCTGCGCAGCCAGGCATGGGCGATCAGCCGGGCCTCGCCGTCCCGTGCCGTCCCGAAATATAACGTGCTGGCGATTTTCCTTCTTTCCAGCATCTTCATGCCCGCCATCGCCCGCACGAGACATTGGCTTTCCCATAACGTATAGCGGCTCATCAGCCGGATGACTTGAGCGACCTGCTTCAATTCCGCCAATTGGCCGGGCTCGACGGAGAGCGGCGTTTCTTTCATATGCACGCCGAGCCGGGGCGCAACGGTCGAAAACGGCCTGCTTTTCAGCACGCGCGCCCATGCCAAATAATAATACGCTTCGGCCAGCATCCATTTTTGCCGCAGCGGCATTCGGACGAACCGGATGACTTTGCTTCGCATGCCCATCTTTCTCCCCGCCCGTTACGACCGGCCATGCTCGTCCGTCTCCATGATGATCAACGATTCGTCGGCAAGACTTTGCAAGAAGGACATCACCTGGTATTCGCATAGCGACCGATCCACTTCATATTCCTCTACGAGCCGATCAATCAAGTCGCCGATTGAAATCGGGACGGCGATCAATTCCCAGATTCGCCCTCCGACCCGGCCCAGATTGTAATATTTTCCGGATTCGAGATTCATCATCACTTTTTCCCCGTCCATATCGCTGACGATATTGTCCGCGGTTTGGACGACACGACGGTTGGCAAGCTGCCGCTCCGTGATCATTCCTCTTCTCCCCTTTCCCCTTTGCGAGCCGTATCGATTATCCGCCGCGCCAGTTCGGCCGCCGTAAATCCGGATGCCGGCCTGAACAAGCGCCGAACGGCCGAAGAGCCCGCCACCCCGGAAGCGACGGTGAAATGCCACTGCGCCAGATCCATCCGGTGAACGAGCGTATGGCGGTATGTATGAAGCAGCACCACTTTCAGATGATCCAAGCTGCGGACAGGCTGCACCCGGATATTCGCATCGTCTTGCGACGGAACGAGCTCCCATATGCCGGCCAGCGGCACGGATTGTTCGCAGAAGCTGGCCGCGACCGGTACGGCAAACTTGGACACTTCCCGGTATACCGGGCGGTATCGGGACGGTTCCATCCCGAACTGGTCCAGACTTTGCCGCCACAGCTTTTGCTGCGGGTAAGCCGGATGCACATAAGGCCGCCCTTGCGGCGATATGGCGACCGGAATGACGTCGTCGGTCAGCAGCCGGCAGCCTTCGCGAATGAGAGCGGCGGCGAGCGTCGACTTGCCGGCTCCGGAATTGCCTACAACGGCATGCGCTTGCCCGTCGATGACGACGGCGCTCCCATGCAGCGGCAGAATGCCCCGCTGCAGCAGCAAAACGCCCATGCAAGTGCCGAGCAAATAAACGCGCACCTTCTCCATATCCGCGCCGGGTACCGGCGAAACCGCGATATGCCTGCCGCCGCGGATCCGGTAGACGGCCGTCTCGGGAATGTAAAACCAGAATTCGTCCGCTCGTCGGATGAAATTTTCGTTCCGCAAGTCGGGAGCGTCGTGCCGTTCGAGCTCGCCGGAAGCCATGAACCGGATTTCCACGTCGCAGCCTTCAGCCGATCCGGCGTCCAGCCTGTACAATTCCGGCATCGGTATACGGGTTGCGATCCGCAGTCCGAATGCCTGGTACACCGTTGTAGGAGTCGCGGCTATCATATTCGCCCACCTTCGTTCATCTTTTGTCGCAACGGGCCGTGCACGAAAAACCCCTATACAGCTCACACACTGTATAAGGGCGTTTCGTCTTCGTTAACTCGGGTCGTAAATATCCTTATCGTTGATGGTTACCGAATCGACTTCCGTTACGCCTTTGCCGTACATCGTTTCTTTGACGTCGAGCGTCTCGAGAACAGGAGCTTGCCATTCTTGCTTCGCCATTGCCATCACCTCCTTTCCGATTTCGGCCGCATGCTTCAGAACCGGGAGACAAATCTGTGGATAATGAGCGCCCGCATCAGCGCTTTCAATTCAGGATCGCCCGCAAATTTCGGTCCGGACCCGCCGCATACCGTTCGCCCAACGCGCGCAAATGATCGTGGTGCAAATACGGCGCGGAAGCTTCGCTGCGGCACATCTGCGCTATTTCGTTCAGGAACGCCGGCCAATGCGGCGCCATGCGATGAACCCAGTCCGTTCCTTGAATGCCCCTGACGCGATAATTCAACCGGACGCCGTCAGGCAAATACCCTTTCGTCGCCCGCCGGATCAGCGCCCTGTCCATCCCCTGCCGCACATATTGCTCGAACGGCAGCGACAGGCAGAACCGGATAACCCGCGGGTCGAAGGTCGGATCCCGCTCCTGCACGCCGTAGCGCAGCGACAGCTTCGTCATGACCGCGCCGCTCTTGTTGGCCGCCGCCGCGCTGTGCAGCCGCTCGCGACGCAGCTCGACCGGATCGGTAATGCGCGTTCCTCTTACCCCCATACCGTGACGGGCCAGCCGCCCGAATGCGTCATATTTGCGGGCAAATTCGGGGCGCAGGATCATGTTCGGCATATCGGGTTCCGCCGGCCCTGCCGCAAAGCCGAGCATCGACAGCGCCTGCCGGCCGACCAGCGCGATGAGCCGGGATCTCCTGACGCCCTTATACATACCGTGCCGGCGAATTTCCCGATACAGCCGCACCAGCCTAAGGCGCCGCAGCAGCAAGGCGTAATATTCGAGCGCCGGCCCCCATGATATCGTAAAGTTGCCTCTCGCTCCCGAAAGCAGCACGCCGGCGCCGTCCCGACGCGCTTGGTCGTAAATGCCTTTCACCCAAAACGAATTTTCAAAAAACTTGTAAGGCGTCTCCAAAATGTCCAGCCAATCGTCTATGACCGAGTACGGACTTAGGCCGGCGAAATCCAGATACCGCTCGCGAATATTGCCGACGAATTCGGCCGTCATCCGGATATAGGGCGTTTCGTCGGCGACTCTGCGGGAAGACGACCAGTCGCGGAAAGTAGGATCGGGAACGGAACTGTACGTATAGAGCTGCTCGTTGCGGCGACGAAGCTCAGGCGCGGCAAAGCTGACGACGGAACCGGAATCCAGCCCCCCGCTCAGCATCGAGCCGACTTTCCGGCACGTTCGCGTCCGGCAGACGACTGCTTCCCGGAATACGTCCCGGAACGCTTCTTCCACTTCGTCGTCCGACCGGAAGCGGAGCCGCTCGGTCGGATCGATCGTTCCGCAGCGGTCGATCTCCGTTTTCCGCCGCGAACCGTTATCCGATGGGCCGGCGGAAGCAGGCTGATATCCGCATAGGCGGTCTGGTCCGGATCGAACGATTCGTTCATCTCCGGATTCGCCATAAAGTCGGCGAGCCACTGTTCGTTCAGCTTCTTCGGCACGCCGGGCAGGGACAGCAGCGGCGCAATGACGGTGCAAAATGCGATTCGGTTCCCGCTCCGGTGATAGTACAGCGTTCGATTGCCGGTCAAATCCCGGGCGCCGAACAGCATCCGTTCTCTTTCATCCCAAATGAGAAACGCATAGTCGCCCAGCAAATAGCGCGGCGCGTCCGTTCCCCACTTGTCGTAAGCGATCAGAATGAGATCGCTGTCGCTCAACTGTTGACGCTGCGGCAACGGCACCCCGAGCCTGTCGAACAATTCGTTCCGGTTGTCGATGACGGCATCCGCGGCAATCGTACGACCGATGCCGCCGGATCGCGGATGGCGGTCCGTCACGGACTCCGGGGTCAGCCATTGCGCATGGCAGCCGAGAAATGCGCAGCCGCCTTGCCATGTCCGCACATCGTCCGCCGGGTAAACGCTCAAGGCCCGCATCAGCCGGCCGCCTTCTTCGGGCCGCAGCGGCTCCCCGGTCAACATGACGATTCCGGCGATGGCGCTCATTTGCTCTTGCCTCCGGTCAAGATGTACGCGGAAACGAGCTGCGACAACCGGTTGCCGAACGGGACAGCCGCCTTGATCCGGTTCACCTTGCTTCTTAACGCATCCAGTTGCGCTTGCAATCGTTTGCGTTCGGCATAATGCGCGGCCTGCCGGTGCTCCAGCGAACTGACCGTCATGCGCAGCCGCTCCAATTCCGCATCCCGGGACAGCGCCGGCTTGCCTTCGCCGTCGGCGAAATGCCGACTTTCATCGCCGGCAACGGCGGCATGAAGTCGGTACTCCGGCTGCCATCTGTACCCCGCCGCATCCGTCAGCTGACGGGTCCGCAGCGCCAGCAACTCCGCATCCGGTTCCGCCTCGAACCGCGTACCGGCAATGGCTTCCGCCTCCGCCAGTTCTTCGGAATATCCGAGTTCATGAAAATACGGGAACCGATCGCCCGGCAGTACAGTTCCATTTCCCGTTTGTCCAGAACCGTCTTCCAGCTGTCGACAGACCGCCGGTGCGGCGCCGTGTCGCGGGCCACATTCGGGTCCCCGACGCCCATGCTAAAATAGAGCGCCGCTTTGGCCGTATCGCGGTAATTGCCGTAAACTTCGATACCCGTTTCATAGGGGAGTCCGATAAATTCGCAAAGCTTTCTCGTTTCCTCCGCCGGATTGTCGACCAGCCGTTCGTATACGAGCGTGTGCGCGCAGTCGTGGGGAGCCCGAAAATAGTGCCGGTAACGGAACAGCCCTGCCGTCAAGTCCGCGCCCTGGATGTCGAATTCCGATCCGGCCAGTATGGCGGACAGATCGAACCGCCCCTTCTCCTTCAGACGAATCTGCTTGTACGAGGCCAGAACGGCGAGCGGGTTGCGCACAAGCCAGATCCTCTTGGACCGGGGGAAAAGCAGATCGAGAAATTCCAAAATGCAGTAGTACCGCGGCGACTTGTCGACGACAACGTCCGCCTCGCTTCCCCGCAGCAATCCGTTGTACACATCGAGCGCGAAATGCCGGCAAGCGTCCTCGAACGTGCGGTCCTGCACGATGCCGTTGTAAAATTGGCGCAAGATGGATGCCCCTCCGTAAGGGCGCTTCGGGGCCGTGCGCAAATCGTACAAGCTGAGCAGAAACCACATTTCCTGGGTGGCGAAAATGCGGGAATGGTTCTGCAGGATGGCGGTTGCAAGCGAGCTCCCGCTCCGGGGCAGGCTGAGTAAAAATACGAGATTTTGCCCATTCGGACCGACCATGACAAGCCTCCATAAGTCCCAGGATAAAGTTACATTATGTATCAATTATACCATAAAAAGATTCATTTTGTATCAATCAAAATAAAAATATTTTTACTTATAAAATGGCTGGTAGGCCCAAAGTATCGTCCATTGTTCGGCTTCTTTCGCCACATAACATACCTGTCTGATCTCGAATTGTCCGAAGTAGCTGTTGTCGTAACGAAGCGTTACCGGGATCCGGTACACATTTTCCAGTTGGGGCTGTTCTTCGCTCATTCGCCACGTCGGCAGAAGCTCTTCCCGGCCGATCTCGTATTCGAACGTATTTGCGCCGAAATCCTGCATGAATACATGAGCCCGCCGCTGAATGTAGCTGTCCTTGGAAAACCGCTCCTTCATCTGCGAATGAAAAAGCTCCCAGGAGCTGCCGAAATCGCCCAAACTTTCATGTGCCCAAAAGTTCCGCACCGCCTCGTACGGTTCCGAATGTTCCGCACCGCCGGAACGCGAGGACCATACGTTCCATATCCAGAACGCCCCGATCGCCAAGAGGACCCAGACAAGCATTCGGTATGAAGATCTTCTGCGACGCCGATACATACTTCGCC
>NZ_BOVJ01000065.1 GCF_018403665.1 Paenibacillus cisolokensis | reverse complement strand
CAAGCAGAGGGTTGGACGCAGACATTCGCATCCGGTTTTCAGGGCGCAAGCCCGAGTTAACGTTCCCCGATAGCTCAGTCGGTAGAGCACTCGGCTGTTAACCGAGTTGTCACAGGTTCGAGTCCTGTTCGGGGAGCCATTTCAAGCTCTCATAGCTCAGTAGGTAGAGTGCATCCATGGTAAGGATGAGGTCACCGGTTCGATCCCGGTTGAGAGCTCCAGTTTCTTCTCCGGCCCGTTGGTCAAGGGGTTAAGACACCTCCCTTTCACGGAGGTAACAGGGGTTCGAATCCCCTACGGGTCACCATACGGACGCTTAGCTCAGCTGGGAGAGCATCTGCCTTACAAGCAGAGGGTCGGCGGTTCGATCCCGTCAGCGTCCACCATGTTGGGGATTAGCCAAGCGGTAAGGCAACGGACTTTGACTCCGTCATGCCTAGGTTCGAATCCTAGATCCCCAGCCATTTATGAGCCATTAGCTCAGTTGGTAGAGCACCTGACTTTTAATCAGGGTGTCGAAGGTTCGAGTCCTTCATGGCTCACCAGTATTGGTTTCATATTCAGCGGCAAAGAACTCCGTCAGGAGTTTTTCGTACATTTACACGCTTTTCACATATTTATCATGTGCGCGCGTATGGCGGAATTGGCAGACGCACCAGATTTAGGTTCACGTTGGGTGAACGAAATAATTTACGGTACATTTATCGTGAACTTTAACGTACGCCTATACGGTGTCTGATGCGGTGACATTTTCGTATCTTGACGCGCCTGACGTAAATAATGCGCCTCCCGTAACCGCGTCTTATTCGAACGTGGAACGGGAGGTTTTCGTATTTATGCAGCGAAGGCGACGGATTAACTCAATTACGGCAAGTCCCGAAAGTGGCGGTATTACGGTTTCGCCACAGGCCGAAGACATGGACGTTGCAATTAACACGTTTCTCCGTTATTGTAATGTCCGGAATTTGACATCGGACACGTTGCGGTATTATACCGAATGTCTGGCGATACTAAAACGGATGCTGGCGGAGCAGGGGATCACGCGGCCGATTGACGTTACGAAGGATACGATTTATAGCGCGATTGAACGGCGGAAAGAAGAAGTATCGGAGGAGACGGTTAATACGAATTTACGGGCATGGCGCGTCTTCTTCAACTTTCTGGCGGAAGAGAATTACCTAATGTCGAATCCGTTTAGCGGAATCAAATTGATTAAAACGGAAAAGCGCGTCATCGAAACGTTCAGTAAAGAACAGATTCGGCGGCTCCTCGAAATTCACGACCGGCAGACGTTCACCGGGTACCGTAACTACGTGTTCATGTCGTTCTTGCTCGAAACAGGGGCGCGCGTATCAGAGGCGGTTGGGATTCGGACGACGGATATTCAATGGCGGGAACGTCTCGTCAAACTTGACGGGAAAGGGCGCAAAGAGCGATTGGTTCCGTTTCAGTCACGAATGGAGCGCCACCTACGCGAATACTTGAAAATACGCGGCCTTCTCGATCACGATTTTGTTTTCGTCAATATCGATAACGAGCCGTGGAAATTGCGCTCGGCACAGGAGATGATTACGTTAACCGGAATGGAGGCCGGCATCAAGGGCGTACGCTGCTCGGCGCACACATTCCGTCACACTTTCGCGCGACTTTACATAGTTAACGGCGGCGATCCGTTTAGTTTGCAGAAAATTCTCGGTCATACAACGTTAGACATGGTAAAAACCTACGTCAACTTGTGGAGCGCGGATATAGCGGGTGCGCACGCTAAATATTCGCCGTTGGAACGTTTAGACGAAGATTAATGCGAAAAGCCCCGTACAAATGCGTACGGGGTTTTGTATTCCGCTATTAATACGGCAATTCGACTTTCTCGCGCTCCGTCCATTTTACGTTATACTCCGTTTGACAACTCCGGCATTTCGTTTTTACACGATCCTTCAATATCATTACCTTCCCGCTGCACTTCGGACAATTAACGGTCCTGGTTGGATTGGTCCCGGCCGCGATCAGAACGATTCCGAGAATAATCCCCACCACGCCAAGTATCGGAGCGAGTATCGCAGTTATTACGCTTCCAATAAGGACGACTACGCCTAGCAATATATACACGATTCCGTCGTCCATTATCGTTGGCTTCGGCGATTCGATCGTTGTTACGGCCACGCCGCCGACGTCACTTCCGCAATGCTTACACTTAATCGCCTCTTCTTTTATTTCTTCCGCACAATACGGACACTTCCGCATCCGACCGTTCCCCTTTCGTTTTTACCGTAATTTTACCACAAATTAGCCGCGCTATCCCCTCCGAAGGGTAAACGTACCCGCCCCGTCTTCCAACGTCTAATTTCCCGCAAATTTTTCGCGACAATGTCCCAATTCCGAAAAAGTGTGTGCGCTATATGTAATAGGAGGCGAAATTAACGATGTCTGACCGTATTTATTACCGCACATACGTCGATACGATCAAGTCCGGCATAATCGCGGATATGGGACCGGAACTTTGGGCGACACTCAACGTCATAGCCGCGCATATGGACGCTGACGGCCGCTGCTATCCGTCACAGGCCGCGATTGGGCGATTGCTTGGCGTAAATCGGCAGACCGCGAATAAATACGTACAGCGCCTTCTCGCGTATCGATGGCGAGGCAGTCCAGTGTTGGTGGCGGAAAATGTACGGGAAGGAGGCGGGAGATTCGGAAAAAACGTGTACACGATTACGGAGGCGGGCGGTCTTGCGATATTCTGACGGTTTTACCGTGTCTTAATTCACCGACTCGGTGATCACCGATACGGTCATCGTGGATACTAAGTATAACCAGTATTTAACGATAACCATTACGTAAGAAGAACCAATAAATAATACGGCGTCATTAAAATTTGTCCCGAAGGATTCGTAAGAATCCGAGGTAGGTTTTAAAGATTAAAACATACGCTTCGGAACTATCGTTCCTTGCGGACAACTATTTCTACGTATAAAGACTCGGACATGTTTCGTATTCAACGTATCAACCGAATTTAAAACGAAGGAGTGACGTTAAATGACGAAAGTACCGTATGTACCCGTAATTCCCCGTAAAGTCGCGTCGGCAATTGAAAACCTGCGCTCGAACGGTTGGAGTAACGGACGAATCCTGTTCTGTACGTTAAATGATGACGAATTACCTAAACCGGACGAGATTCGTACAATTGCCGATTATGCCCAGTTTAGTCGGTTCGACACGTTGTTGGCCGCGCTCGTTAACAGGTATGAAGTCGAAAAGACGGCGGAGGAACGTATTAGAGAATTGTATGATACGTACAACTATCCGCAAGAACTGGTTTCGTACGAAGTTGCCGGCGTTATACGAAAAGTTCTCGATATTCTTGACGTCAAAATCGAAGGAGTGAACGTCTGATGACGAATCTTAACGCACTTATCACGCAAAATTACCGTCTGACCGCTGATGACCGTAACTACACGCTATTGCGCCGTCACATCGTAGACCCGGCGAAAGCGCCCGGCTATAAACCGCAAGATGGCGCGGCCCCACCGCCAATCCGCGAAGAGTGGCGCGATGACGGTTACTACCCGTTAAATGCGCGTGGGCTTGCGGCGGCTGTCGAACGCGCGGTTATCTGCGACGTTAATAGCGGCGGCAATTACGAGACAATCGCGGAATTGGTCGCGGCGTATCAACGGGAGGTCGAGCGGGTGCGGACGCTTATTTCTGACGCTTTAAACGCGGGAAATTAAGCGCGTTAGCAATCCGGGAAGGGTATCGGTAGGGTAACGGTTAATGAGCGCTAATTTGACGGAAAGGAATGGTGAGGATATGGCGTTAAGCAAACGTATAGAAGACGCAATTATTAGCGGCGCGAACGTAAGAGGAACGAAATTTCCCGTTACTTATTGCGGTGTTCAGTATCGCGTATCCGTAGCGGAGGGGGAGACTGACTTTTTCGGGGAACCATGTCATCGCGTGAAAGTCTACGAAGTCAAAAACGGTTTATTTCGAAAATTCGTGAAGGTTGCGGAGTATCAGATCAACTCGAATCGCGATTCGGAATGGGACGTAATCGCATCGGCCATGACTGCTGTGAAGAGGTACGTTAATCAACGTCAACGACACGAAAAAGAGCGGAAGCTTGGCGAGCTTTCGCGGAATGGAACGGGGAGGTAATCGAATGACGAAGGGAAAACGTGATTTTGCGCGGGATCGTGTGATATGTGAGGCTGCGACGCCGGGACCGTGGATTGCGCGAGCTTGGACCGTGCCGACGAACGATCAATTTAACGTAGGGACGGAAGATGCCGATTTAGCTACGTTTTGGCAAGGCAAACGTTACGCGGGATCGCGAGAAGTTAGCGCGGAGGAAGCGCGGTCCAATACGGTGTTTGTCGCAGAAGCACGCGAAGGATGGCCGGCCGCGCTGGACGAGATCGAGCGGTTGCGCGAGGACTACCGCAAGTTGCAGAATGTATATTTCGAGAATTACGCGAGGGCTTGCGAATTTGACGGGGAGATTCAGCGGTTGCGAGCGGCGTTGGAGAAGGTGTTACAGCATGAAGCAGTAGATATATCGTTTAACGGTGTTCGCATCAGAGACATAATCCAAGAAGCCATCTCCACCACAACCGAAAGGGGCGAATCCAAGTGCGTGAATACCTGAAAAAGAAAGAGTTGTTGAAGTGGTTAGATTATGACCCGAACGGAGACTGTAACGTATCGAAATGGCAATTACGAAACAAAATCCAATCCGGCGCATTTGATGCCCCAGAAATGGAGCATATCAACGCATACCGGGCTCGTGAAGGTCTAATCAAGCGTCAGCAGGAAGAAGTCCAGCGTCTGCGAGCGGCGTTGGAACAAATCGCGAATTATGAACGCGATGAATACGAATCCGATCTGGTCGTATACGCCAAATGCAAGCGGATTGCAATAAAGGCCCTCTCCACAACCGAACCAACGGAGACGCAACGGGAATCGCTCCGGTCAGAGGTGCAGTGGTTCGCGCAGCAGATGGAAGCGAAACTTCGCGATAATGATCACAAAGGCGGATGGGAAAATGAAAGTCTTTTGTGGCTCTATATGCGGATGATTGAAGAAGTGGAAGAAGTGAAGGCGGAAATCAAGGCCGCCTTTGATCGGGAGATTGATTACAACAAAATCATCCGCGAAGCCGCAGACGTGGCCAACTTCGCCATGATGATTGCGGACAATGCGAGGCGCATCAACGCGCCGGAGAAGGAGGAATAAAGCATGAACGTTTATGATCAAGTAAATTACGGCTGCGATGAATGTGGAAGACGTAAGATGAACGGACGATTGCTGATGGTTGAAACCGATCAGGCCACGCTAAGTCTTTGCTATGACTGTGCAGAAGATTTGATTGATATGTTACGTGAACATATCGGGGAGGAGGATCAAGCATGATACGGTTGACAGATATTACCGGAGAATCAATTTTCATTAATCAGGAACAAGTTACATCTATCCGTTATGGATCGGCAACTCATTCGGAGGTTTATATCACGCCAGATCAATTTTACTGCGTGAGAGAATCCCCCGAAGAAGTAGCCCGCAAGGTGCTGGAGTGGAAGTTGGAAAAAGATTGGCATCACGCATCTATTATTGCAGAACATACTAGTGATGTAGCAAGTGCGAAAAGAAAGCTTATTGAACTCGCCGGATTGGAGGAACCGAACCATGCAAATTAAATTACCGGAACCTGTATTATACGAGGTTGAAGGCAGTTATGAATTAGTCGTCTGTACGGAAATCAACATCAGGGACATCCAACGCCAAATATCGCTACGCGGTAAGCGGTACAACTACGAAAATGGTGAATTGAATGATTGCGGCTTGTGCGAAGTGGTTTTGGGTACCACGGAGAATCTAATCATCGGTATTGACGATAACGGAAATTACTTCGAATGAAGGAGGATAAAGCATGATAGTTTCTCTTACTGGAAAACAGACAGTTGAGGTTGGGTTTGACGATGCCGGATGCGACTGGTTGACCAAAGACGGAAAGGTATACATTGGTGGTTTGGAATAACAAACAATTCGAAAAGGAGAAGTGGTCTAATGGAAGTCAAAGTAAGCAATAAACATGTAGTTTTGAAGTTGCCGATTGATACTTTGGTATATGCCTTCAATTTCAAAGAAGACAACCAAGAACAATATAAAGTAAAAAACAAGAAGCGTTTTGCCGAAGGCATTGCTCACTACCTGCAAAACTATTCATCAAATGGAGAATCTGGGCTTACAGTTTTCCAAGAAGTCTTAGATGAAATATTCGATGAAATGGTATGCAATGCGGAGGATTACATTAAAGAACTCCAAGAGGAAGAATAAAACAACGTAAATTACCCTGAGGAGGATAACGCATGATGCGGTTGACT
>NZ_BOVJ01000064.1 GCF_018403665.1 Paenibacillus cisolokensis | reverse complement strand
CACAGCCCCTTTTTCGATGTCAGCTCGTTTATCCGCATTATACCAGAACCGCGTGCGGTCTGTAACGGAAAAACGGCATGCCGGGGGGGGGGGAGCGTGCCAAAACTCCCTGTCCGTTATCCGGACTGACGCCGGTCATGCGTGCTAAAACTCACGGTTCGTACCCGGACAGACGGCAGACATGCGTGCAAAAATTCCCGGCCTGTTATCCGGACAGACGGTGGTCATACGTGTCAAAACTCCCAGTACGTATCCCGAACAGACGGCGGTCATGCGTGCAAAAACGCACACCAACGCGCATCTTCTCCCGATCGTTCAAACTCCCGGTGCGTGCGTGCCGCGCGACAGCTGGGCATACTTGCGTACATATTGGGTGACACAGTGCACGAACGTCGCGTGCGACCACGTCAGCGGTGCAACTGATAGCGGCGAGCCGTCGAACGGATGCAGCTGCTCCGGCAGTATCCCGCTCGGCAGCGCATGCCGCACAGCCCACTCCAGCGCCCGCTTCGGCTCCTCCAGATCGTCCGGGCAGCGTGCCGTTTCGATCTCGTAGCCGGCCATCCACAGCGTGCAGATGATCCACGGATTGCCGGGAACCCGCCCGACGTCGCCGGATTGCCGGAAGTAGCCGTCGTTCGTGTACCGCGCGATGCCGCCGACCTCCGTCCGCACCCGCAGCCCTTCCCGGACCGCGGCCATCGTCTGCGCGACCCGCCCGTCATCGGCCGGCAGCACCCCGAATGCTGTCAAGGCGAACAAGCTGCTGTCGAGCGTCAAATCTTTCTCCCAACGGCCGTTACGCCTGACGAGCCCGCGGGCGAACCGGCCCGCGCCTTCGTCCCACAGATGCGTCATAATGCCCGATTTCACCGCTTCCGCAGTCCGCTCGTACCGCTCTCTTCGCTCGTCGTCGCCGAACAGGCCGGCGAAGAAAGCGGCCGCCGCCAGTCCGCCGTATACCGAAGCGGCCGTGTACGTCCAGATGCCGTAACGTTCCTCCCACAAGTCGTAGCTCGGCTTCGGAAGCGAGAGTTCCGGCTCCATATAGCCGCACAGAAAAGCAGCCGCCTTCCGGATCAGCTTGCCGTACAGCGACTGCGGCAGCTCGATCAGCCGGTTCCGCTCATAAGTGCGTCTGAGCGTAAGCAGCACCAGCGCCGTCTCGTCTTCCTGAATCGGCAGCAGCGAGGCGCCCTGCATCTGATACGGATGCCAGCTGGAGCCGACCGTGCCGTCCGGGTTGTATTTGTGACGCAAATACCCTTCGGAAGTCAGCGCCCGGGCGCAAAATGAAAAAAGGGGCCACGACGCTGTCGTAACCGGCCGCCGACATCGCGTCGGCGATCAGCGCCCCGTCCCGCGGCCACATATAGCTGTAATGATCGCGGTTGTACTGCAGAATGTCCGTGTCGTTCGCGGCGACGATCGCCCCCCGTTCGTCGGTCTGCGACCGGACGACAAGCAGGCTGCGCCTGAACAGCCGGATCACCTCCTGCGGCAGGTCGCCGAAGTCCGGCGCCGACCGGCGCAGCCATTGCTTCCAGTAAACCGCGATTCGTCCCAGCAGCTTGCCGGGATGATGGTCCCGCACATACCGGTCGAGCCGATTCACCTCTTCCAGGCTGTCGCCGGCCGACATCCAGTAATAGACCGTTTTCTCCCCGCCGGCCGGCACCGTCGCATGCAGCCCGATCGCGCTGTCGACGGAGCCCTGGGCGATCGCGTTGCCCATCAGCGTTCCGTCTTCGGCGTCGCGCCACGTCCCTTCCGCGGATTGAAACCGTTTGATCCCGGTTGAATATTGCCTAATGCCGCCTTCGTCCGAGAAGCCGTTGAACATGAAATAGGAAGAACGCTTGTAATGAAACACCGTGCCGTTATCCGGATAATACGCCGCCGTATCGCCGATCTCCGTCCCGTCGATCGTCAGGTCCTGATGGAAAAACAGACGAAACTCTTTCGTTTCGTCCGATAAATTGCGGATTACCACCCGCTTCAAAAAAAGGCATTCGCGCTGGTGCACGCCGTCGTTCATCAGCAGCTCGACGCCGAGACCGTCGTGCCGGGCCACGGCATCCGTAACGAGCGCATCTTCCGCATAATCGAGCCGGATTCGCCATCCCGGGTCGTCCAGCCAGCGGAAGACGCCGCCGGCCCAGAGGCCGAC
This sequence comes from Paenibacillus cisolokensis, assembly GCF_018403665.1. GTDB lineage: Bacteria > Bacillota > Bacilli > Paenibacillales > Paenibacillaceae > Paenibacillus_AH > Paenibacillus_AH cisolokensis. The sequence goes on along the minus strand of NZ_BOVJ01000064.1, from coordinate 61,074 downwards.
CCGGCACGGTTGTCCTCCCACATGATTCAATTGACCGACGAAAGGATAATAGATATCGCGAATATAACAATGGTCGTCAAGATTGACCAGCATTTTGCCGTTGCCGACTACAAGGTGACGGGCCATTGAGGTTCGAACTCCTTTCAGTTGGACACAAGCTCGTCGTACAGGGCCAAATACTGTTTGGCGGAACGGTCCCAGCCGTAATCCCGCTTCGCCGCGTTCGCCGCGATCGTTCCCCACGCCGCCGGATCGGCATAAAATTTCAGCGCGCGGCGAATCGTGAACAACAGGTCGTGGGCGTTGTAATGGGCAAATGTAAAGCCGTTCCCTTCACCAGTATATTCGTTGTATGACAAAACCGTGTCCTTCAGCCCACCCGTTTCCCGGACGATCGGCACGGACAAATAACGGAGCGCGATCAGCTGGCTAAGCCCGCAAGGCTCGAATTTTGACGGCATCAAATACAGATCCGAGCCGGCGTAGATGCGGCGGGCCAACCCGTCGTCATACCCGAGCCGGACCGCGATCTTGTCCGGTCTGCGGGCGGCGGCTTCCCGAAACAGCTCTTCGTAGCGGCGTTCCCCGGCGCCGAGCACGGCCCATTGCGCCGGTTCGCTCAGCGCTTCATCGAGAATATGGGCAAGCAGATCGAAGCCTTTCTGCTCCACCAGGCGGGATACAATGCCGATCAGCGGAACGTTCTCCGCCTCCGGCAAACCGAGCTCCCGCTGCAGCGCCGTCTTGTTGCGGCGCTTCTCGTCCAGCGAATGGCGGTATGGCGCAACAAGCGCCGGATCGTTCATCGGATCGAACAGCGCCGTGTCGATGCCGTTGACGATGCCGGACAGATCGCCCGACCGGCGGCGGAGCAGCCCGTCAAGCTTTTCCCCGTACCATTCGGTCTGGATTTCTTCGGCATAGGTCGGGCTGACCGTCGTCAGCTTGTCCGCACAGACAAGCCCGCTTTTCATGCAGTTGGCCGCTCCGTAAAATTCGAGCAGCTCGGTCCGGAACACCTCTTCCCCGGCGCCGAGCAGGTCGAGCATCAGTTCCTTGCTGAACACTCCCTGATATTTTAGGTTATGGATGGTGAATACCGTCGCAATTCCCCGGCAGACGGGATCGTGGGCGTACCTGGTCTTGAGCAGAAACGGCACGAGCGCCGTCTGCCAATCATGGCAATGGAGAATATCGGGCCGGACATCCAGATAGCGAAGCGCTTCGACGACCGCGAAGGAGAAAAAGACGAACCGCTCGGCGTCGTCGCCGTATCCGTACAGTCCGCGCCTTTTAAAATAATATTCGTTGTCGATCAGATAGTAGTCGATGCCGCCGATTGCCGCCCGCAGCAGCCCGCAATACTGTTTGCGCCAGCCGAGCTGTACGGTGAAGGTACACACCGTCTCGAAACGGGCGATATGCGATTCGGCAATCTCCTCGTATTTCGGCAATATGACGCCGGCACGGACCCCCAGCTTGCGCAATGCCAGAGGCAGCGCGCCGGTCACGTCGGCAAGGCCGCCCGTCTTGACGAGCGGCACCGCTTCGGATGCGGCGAACAAAATGTTCATGGCCGTACCCCCCTCTTTTTCGCCTTCATCCTTCAAACCGCAGTTCAAACGACCTTGCGCTTGGCCGCCATGAACGGCGCTCCTTCCGTGCCGCGAATATCGCGGCCGCTGGCGATTCGCACGTCCTTGTCGAGAATGCACCGCTCCAGATAGGCCTGTTCGCCGATCACGCTGTTCTGCATAACGATGCTGTTCCGCACAACCGCCCCTTTGCCGATTTTCACGCCGCGGAACAGCACGCTGTCTTCCACCGTCCCTTCGATGACGCACCCGTCCGCCACCAGCGAGTTGACGACGCGCGCGTTGTCCAGGTAACGGGAAGGCGGTTCGTCCTTCAGCTTCGTGAAGATCGGTCCGGGACGGGAGAACAGCTCGTGCTGCGCTTCGGCGTTCAGCAGCTTCATATGATTCCGGAAGTAGCTTTCGACCGTATTTACGATGCCGAGGTAACCGTCATACATATGGGCCTGCACGTTCAACTGGCGGAGCCGGGACATGATGGCATGCCGGACGAGATGATCCTCTCCCTGCGCCAGCGACGTTTCCACCAGCTCGAGCAGCAAATCTTTGCGCATCAGATACATTTCCATCGACACGATCTCGCTGTCCATGCGGCCGTAATGATCCTGCATCGCGACGATTCTGCCGTTTCCGTCGAGCCGCACCTTGCGCGCTGCGCCGCCCATCGTGTCGGTCATCCGCTTGCAGACGACCGTAATATCGGCGCCCCGCTCCTTGTGCGCGGCAAGCGCCGGCTGCAGATCGACATTGCACACCATATGGCTGCGCGAGATGATGACGTATTCGCTGGAAGTACGGTCGAAGTAGTCGCGGTTCTGATAAAAATAATACAGATCGCCCCGCGACAGCTCGCGAATGTCGCCGGTCGCCGGCGGCAGCACGAACAGGCCGCTCTGGCGGTGGTGCAAATCCCAGTGCCGGCCGGATTCAAGATGGTCCATCAGCGAGCGGTATTTCGTATGGGCAAATACCGCCACCTTGGAGACGCCGGAATTGACCATGCCCGAGAGCACGAAGTCGATGAGCCGGTAGCGGGCGCCGAACGGTACCGTTGCGGCGCAGCGGACCGCCGTCAGCCTTTCCATTTCTTCCGGTTCATGAATCAGGTTGATGACGCCCATAATCGAATGGTTCACAGATTTTTGACCTCCTTCAATTCGGGCCCCCAATTGTTCCTTTCGCCGCTCGCCACGACGGTAATCGTCTCGTCTCCCTCGCGGCCGATCTGCTCGCCGTCCCCGACTGCCGCCCCTTCTCCGATGATCGCCCGGTAAAGGCGCGCGCCGCGGCCGATTTTCGCATTCGGCATGACGACCGATTCGACGACGATGCTGTCAAGGCCGATATGGACGCCGCTGGACAGCACCGAACGGCTCACCTCTCCTTCGATGACGCAGCCTTCGGTCACCAGGGACGACGATATTTTCGCCTGCGGGGCGATAAGCTGAGGCGGCCGGTTCGGATTGACGGAGTAGATGCGCCAGTCCCGGCTGAACAGATCGAGCGGCGGCCGCTCGGCGATCAGGTCCATATTCGCCTCCCACAAGCTGTCGATCGTGCCGACGTCCTTCCAATACCCGTGAAATGCGTATGCGCAGAGCTTGACGCCGCCGTTCAGCATCGCCGGTATGACATCCTTGCCGAAGTCGTGGCTGGATACGCGGTTTCCTTCGTCCCGGATCAAAAATTGCCGCAGCACCGGCCAGGCGAATATATAAATGCCCATCGACGCCAAATTGTTGGACGGCAATTTCGGCTTTTCCTCGAAATCGGTAATGCGTCCTTCCTCTCCCGTGCGCATAATGCCGAATCGGCTCGCTTCTTTCCACGGCACCTCGATGCCGGCCACCGTCACATCGGCTTCCGTCCGTTTATGGGCCGCCAGCATTTGCCCGTAGTCCATTTTGTAGATGTGATCGCCGGAAATGATCAGCACATATTCCGGATCGTAGGAATCGATAAAGTCCATATTTTGATAGATCGCATTGGCGGTGCCCTCGTACCAGGCGCCTCCCTTCGGCTTCATATGGGGCGGAAGAATGGACATGCCTCCGTCCTGGCGGTCGAGTCCCCACGGGCTGCCGATGCCGAGATAGCGGTTCAGCACAAGCGGCTGATATTGGGTCAGCACGCCGACCGTGTCGATGCCCGAATGCGCGCAGTTGCTGAGGGCGAAATCGATGATCCGGTATTTGCCGCCGAAATGAACGGCCGGCTTGGCCAAATCCGTCGTCAGTACGCCCAGACGCTTCCCTTCACCGCCGGCCAGCAGCATGGCGATCATTTCTTTGCGGGCCATCGTCACCATCTCCTATCCGTTTGTTTTGCCGAAGCGGGGGCAAGCAGCAGAAAAGAAAGCGGGGGAAGTCCGATCCGAATACTGTCGTTCCGGCCGTGCATCGGCACCGGTTCGCTGACGTACGGCTTCCTTCTCAAGGCCGAAGCGCCGCCGAAGCTCCTGTCGTCGCTATTGACAAGCTGCCTGTAGCGGCCGGGGGCGGGAACGCCGATCCGGTAATCCCGATACGCCTGACGGGAAAATTGCATACCGCCACGACGCAGTCGCCGTGCCTGTTCCCCCGGCGGACGAACGAGATGACCGATTGCCCGGCGTTGTGCGCATCGATCCACTCGAAACCGCCCGGATCGGTATCCTTTTCCCACAGCGCCGGCCGCTCCTTGTACAGGCGATTCAGCTTCCGGGAATACAGCTTCATCTTCGCGTGAAGCTCGTAATCGAGCAGAAACCAGTCAAGCGCTTCGGTATCTTTCCATTCGTCGAATTGGCCGAATTCCGAGCCCATAAACAGCAATTTCTTGCCGGGATGCGTCATCCAGTAGCCGAAAAACAGGCGGAGCTGGGCGAATTTTTCCTCATAGGAGCCCGGCATCTTGTGCAGCAGCGAGCGCTTGCCGTGCACGACTTCGTCATGTGACAGCGGAAGCACGAAATTTTCGGAGAAAGCGTACAACAGCGAGAAGGTGATCAAATGGTGATGATGTTTTCGTTCGTCCGGGTCGAGCGCCATATACCGCAGCATGTCGTTCATCCAGCCCATATTCCACTTGAAATTGAAGCCGAGTCCTCCCCAATACGTCGGAGAAGTGACAGCAGGCCATGCGGAGGAATCTTCCGCGATCATGAGGGCATGAGGGTGATAGTGAAAGACGATTTCGTTAAGCTTGCGGAGAAATCGGAGAGCTTCCGGATTTTCCGTACCGCCGTGCGCATTGTGCGCAGCCAGTTCGGGAGGCTTGCCGAAATTCAGGTCGATCATGCTGGCGACCGCATCGACGCGCAGGCCGTCGATATGATACAGATCCATCCAAAATATCGCGTTGGAGATCAGAAAGCTCATTACCTCCGTCCGGCCGAAATCGAAGGCGAGCGTTCCCCACTCCGGCTTCTCGGCCAGTCGCGGGTCCGGCCCCTCATAGATCGGCGTACCGTCGAACAGCCGCAAGCCGTGGTCGTCTTTGCAAAAATGGCCCGGCACCCAGTCGAGAATGACGCCAAGCCCGCGCCGGTGGCAGCGGTCGACGAACGCCATCAGCTCCTTCGGCGTGCCGTATCGGCTCGTCGCCGCGAAATAACCGGTAATTTGGTAGCCCCATGACCGGTCGAACGGATGCTCGGCAAGCGGCAGCAGCTCGATATGCGTATACCCCATATCGGCGGCGTAATCGGCCAGCTCCGCGGAGAGTTCCCCGTAAGTGCGGAACTGCTCCTTCCCGGCGAGCCGCCACGAACCGAGATGCGCTTCGTAGATGAGAAGCGGGTTGTCGTATGGCAATCGCTCCCGCTTGCGGCGCTGCCAGGCGCCGTCGCGCCAACGGTAACCGCTCAGATCGGCGACGATCGAGGCCGTTCCGGGACGCCGTTCCGCGAAGAAGGCGTACGGATCGGCTTTCAGCCGCTTCCGTCCGTCGGCGTCGCAAATTTCGTACTTGTACAGCGCGCCTTCCGCGAGACCGGGGATGAACAGCGCCCAAACGCCGCTCTCCCCGAGCCGTTCCATCCGATGGCCGCTTCCGTCCCAATGATTGAACGATCCGGCAACCCGCACATCCGACGCGTTGGGCGCCCATACGGCGAATCGGACCCCTTCCGTCCCGTCCCACTGCAGCCGATGAGCTCCGAACGTCCGGTAACTGTGATACAAAGTGCCTTCGTTAAACAAATAAAGGTCGTCAGGGCGAATGCCATAATAATTGGCGGTTTGTACGGTCCGGAGTGTCACGGTTATGGGATCCCCCCTTTTCGGGCGATAGATAATATGACGTGAATCGAAACAATTGTGTAAGTCCGTCAGCTCCTTTGTATTATTTTATGCCGGTATACGTGAGGAGGTTCAAGATGTGTCATGTTAATTGACGTGAATGAAAGAGGAGATGGTAAAGAAACCGTCGCCTAATATTCTTATATGTCCCGGCATCCGGGCCTATACGTAAAAATGAAGCCGGAAAGCCCGCCACATGTCAGCGGCTATTTCGGTATCCGGGACAGCATAAGCGAGACAAGAAGGGCGATGCCGACAAACCCGAACAACGGATACAAATACGCGAGCAGAGAGCTGAACCCGATCAGACTGATCAGAAAGCAGCCGAAAAGGATCAAGATGACCAGGATGTCGTTGGAGAAATGCAAAATCGTTCCGATTTGCCGGGTTATGCCGAACACGTTGCCGATCAGCGTCGTAAAAATTTCGCCATACACGATAACGATGAACAAAGCGTAAAGGACAGGACCGAAAGCCTGGATAACCTCGGCCATCGGAATGGCGTATTCCATAATTTCCGGCATTTTCGAAAGCAGGGCGGTATGGCTGACGACCAGCATCAGCCCGAGTCCGATCCCGCCCCAAATTCCGCCCCATTTCAACACCTTCTCGTCCTTCACCTCCCCGCCGAGCGGGACCAGAACGGCTTCGACCATGGCCAGATTCAGCGCCGCATACGAAAGCGAGCTGACCAGCCATCTCCAATGTTGTTCCGTTCCCGTCTGTACCGCGTGCCATGACGTGAAATCGGCCGAGCGAAGCGTGTGGATGCCGATAAGCGCGGTAAACAGCAGCATCATCGGCACGACAATCGAATTGACGGCCAGTATGCCTTGCAGCTGTCTTCGCATGACGACGTACGTCAGCGCAGCGGTGGCGGCAATGCCCGCAATATAAGAAGCGCCGAGCCGTTCCTCGAAAATGGAGCCGGCTCCGGCCAGCATGACGACCGTCGTGCCGAATAAAATAACGAATACGATCAGATTCGCGGCCTTTCCGAAAAACGGCCCGAAAAGAAACTGGTTCAGTTCCTCGTAAGAAAAGGCGCCGATACGGGCGGAGATCAGCATCATTTTCGTACCAAGCCATATAAACAAAAGCGTACAAATCAGGATGGCGGCGTAGCCGTAAAAACCGTAGGCCGTAAAAAACTGGATCGTCCCCTGGCCGGTTGCGAATCCGGCGCCGATGACGGTTCCCATATAGGTCATCGCAACCTGCGCAATCAGTATGGCTCTCCTCATCATGTTAAGCCCTGCCGTTTCCCGGATAAATTTAGAAGCCCGTATACTTTAGAAATATGCTTGTCTCGTTCATCTATGACAAAACACGAAAAAGAGGGGATCTGAAAGTCCCCTCTCTTCCTCGGCATTCGACGGAACGGCGAAACCGGCAGCCCGTATGTGGATTCAGTGCGGCCCGGTTGCGGCGAATTCGGTGCCGCACGGCCCGCTTCCCGCATTGTCCTCCCGTTCGACGATTTCGCCCTGCCTGTTATAGAGCGGCGAGTACCATTGCCGATCTTCTCCGCCGACTCGCCGGCATAGTGGCAGATGAACGCCCGGCGGAAACGGTCTTTCGAGCGGTTCGGATACGATCCGTGGATGACGCTGCCGTTAAAGAACAGCACATCGCCAGCCTTCAGCGTCGTCGGCATCGGCGTTAATCCTTCGGGCACATCGACCTCGTCTACCGTGAACGATTGCGACGGGTCGGCCTGATGCGGACACTGGATCGGCTCGTGCTGCGACTTCGGCACGACGAACAGTCCGCCGTTTTCCTCATCCGCATCGTCAATCGCCGTCCAGGCCGCAATGCACGTCCCGGGCTCCACCTTCAGATAGAAATTGTCCTGATGCAGCGCCTGCCCTTCCGCGCCCGGCGGTTTCCAGTAAAACATGCTCTGCGCCGCAATGGGCTCCTCGCCGAGCAGCGCCGCCAGTATATCCATTACGCGCGGATCCAGCATATAATCCATCGACAACCGGTTGACTCTGTGCGGATGCATCATTCGCGGATAAGCCTTCAATATCGATCCCTGACGCCGCGCTTCCTCAATCGGCAGCGCTTCGAAGCAGCCGGGAATGGAACGCTGCGCATGCATCTCCGCGAAATTGCGGCGCAGCGCCTCCACCTCATCGGCCGCAAACAACCCTCTTACGATCAAATAGCCTTCCGTCTCAAAATGGCGGAGATCCGCTTCCGACAAATTCGCGCCCGCCAGCTTGTCGACCATTGCAACCCGCTCCTTTCCTATCGTTATCGGATACGCAGTTGAGATGTTTCCTTGTCACTATCGTAGTACGGAACGGTATGCAATTGAAGCAACAAACCTGCTAACTATTCCTATGATTCTGCTGCCTTGCATCGGTAACAGATTGTCAGGCGGCGGGCCGAATGATATGCTCGAAACAGATGGGGCAAAGGATCGACTTGCAAATCTGGATCATCGGAGGTCAATCGGGTGGATGCGCATTCTCTTATAAAACGATCGGCTTTAAAACGATCGGCGAAATCGCCGGGCAGACAGGGCGTGCTGCTTGCCGACCATTACATCGAAGCGGAAGGGTACTGGACGCGAAGACCGGAAGGGATGTCGGATTGGCTCATTACGTATACCGTTTCCGGCGAAGGCGAGTTTCGGATCGGCGGACGGACGTTTCGCTGCCGGGGCGGCGACGTATGTCTGCTGAAGGCGGATACGCCGCATGAATACGGAACGCCAGCGGGTCAAATATGGGATGTCGTCTGGGCGCATTTTATCCCTTCGCCGAACGATTTGAAGCGGGTCCAGCTCCCCGAGCTCGAACCCGGCTTCGTCCTGCAGACCGTGGAAAGCTCCTTCGCCCGAAAGCGAATCTATCGCGCATTCCAGCGGATCATCTTCGATGCGAGACAGATGAAGCCGTTCTGGGAAGAGCTGTGCCAGGGGGCGATAGAGGAAATTTTGCTGCTGCTGGCGCAGCACGCCTCCGTCCCGCTCGATCCGCGCATCGAGAAGGCGCTGGCTTATTTGACCGAGCGTATGACCGAACCGATTACGGTCGCGCAAGTCGCCGCATTCGTCGGCCTGTCGCCTTCCCGTCTCGCTCATCTGTTCAAGCGCCAGACCGGAGAACCGGTGCTCGAAACGTTGAACCGGATGCGGCTCCGCCAGGCCGCCCTGCTGCTTCAGCATACGCACAGCAGCGCTGCGGAAATCGCGCTTGATGTCGGTTTTCAAAACTACAACCACTTTTTGAACCAGTTTAAAGGAGCGTACGGCGTTACGCCGAGCGCTTTTCGGAAGAGCCGGCTGCGGGGGGACGGCCGGTCCTAGATCATCGCGGAACGCGGCCATACAAGCGCGGCCGGCGCGCGCTGCGGCTTGCAGGCTTGCCGGCCGAAAAACGGATAAGCTGACGTTCCGAATTGTCCGGCGGCAAGGGCGCGCCGATTACGCTTCCTCTTTCCTGCCGAACCATAGCAGAAGAGCGATCAGAACGAATGCGATCAAGGCGAGGAGCGGAATCGTGACGATTCCGTACCAGTTCAAATAATCCTCGTCGCACGGCACGACCGAACGGCATACCGCGAACTCCGATATGGCCGGCACCTTCTGCAAGGCGTAATGATACAGCGAGATGCAGCCCCCGACGATATTGACCGGCAGCAGATAGCGAATCACGTTTTTGTCTCCGCGATAGCTTGCCATGCCGAGAATAATCGTTTGCGGATACATGAAAATCCGCTGGAACCAGCACAGATCGCACGGCGCGAACAGCAGCACCTCGCTCAGATAGAGGCTGCCGCCTGTGGCGATGAGCGACACGATCCAGGCAAAGTACAGGCCGTACCGCCTCAGCACGACAGTGAACCGCCCTTCCGCCATATCAGGTCCCCCCGTTCAACGCTTCCTCGATGGTCCGCTTCAGCACCGCGTAATCGATCACATGGCTGCTGTCCAGCTGCTTGCCGTTAAGGAAGAGCGTTGGCGTGCCGGTTACCTTCCCTTTTCTTGCCAGCGCGTTGTGACCGTCCACCTCGTCGCCGTACGTCTCCGCTTCGATATCCTGGCGCAGCTTGTCGTAGTCGATGCCGAGCTCCTCGTCTTTCGCGAGCTGGACGAGCGCGTCTGTCGTCCACGTCGTGTCGAGGTTCCGGAACAATGCCTTATAATATTTCCAGAACGCGTCGTTATCCTGATGATAAACGGACTGGGCCGCCACCGCGGCGATTCGCGAGTCCTTCTCCATAAAGGTGAAATTGACGAAATGAAGCGAAACCCGGCCCGATTCGATAAAATCCTGCTCGAGCAGCGGCACGAAATTTTGCGAGAATTCGGCGCAGTGCGGACATTTGTAATCGCCGAACTCCACGATTTTGACCGGCGCGTCGGCCGATCCGAGCGTCGGGTACGAGCCATAGTCGAACTTGACCGGCGCATTGCCGCTTCTGATGCCAAGAAAAATGAAGACAATGATGGCAACAATAATGACCGTCATCCAGATCAGGGGCTTGACCGAACTTGGCGGCTTGGCGGCGGTCGCCTGCCGCTGGCCGGAGCCGGACGGTTTCTTTTTCTTTTTGCTCAATGGGGTCATCCTTTCGTGTTGCAGCGCTGACTAGAGCTGTTCCGTATACATCCGGCTCGTTTCGCTCCACGTCTCGCCCGGCGCAAGCATCAGAAGCCCTGTCGTCTCGCGCGGCAGGTCGAGGTTCGGCGCGTTTAGCATGTTGATTTGCGGTTCCGGACAGAAAAACCCCCCGGCCGCTCCGTTATTCCAGACCATCCACTGTTTATACTTGACACCCGCATCGTATACGAAGCGGTAGCCGGCAGCATGGTCGGTCACCGTCATAACATTACGGCCGTCAACCGGCTCGGCGCTGTAATGGTTGTCCATCGGCGCATAGAACGGCGTGCCGTCCCCGCGCTTCAGAGCCGCCTCGCCTTCGTCCAGCGGCTGCGTCTCGCCGGTCGGTAACATGCGGTCGTCCAGCGCCCACCGCTCGCCGATCGTGATCCGAACTTTGCAGTCGTTCTGCCCGCTTCCGGGAGCGAACGGCACGTTCACCGCCGTATGGAAACCGAGCATGCAGGGCATCGGCTCGTCCCCCCGGTTCGTGACGGCGACCGTCTGCGTCAATCCGGACCCGGAAAGCGCATAGCGGATCGACAGATCGAACCGATGCGGAAAATAGCGATACGCCGGATGATTCTCGTCCACCGCCTGGCCGGCGACGACAAAGCTTTCCTCCGCGTTCGTGCCGCTCTCCCGTACTTCCCAAGGCGCATCGTAAAAGAAGCCGTGCAGATGATTTCCGGTCTTCTCCTCGTTCACCGGGAATATGTATGTTTTGCCGCCGATCGTAAACGTCCCGTCCTGATACCGGTTGGGCGGAAACAGCACCGGAATGCCGTGCACCATAGGACGCGCCTTGAATTCCGCCATCTCCCCGGGCTGCGGTTCCCGGATGAAGCTCCACCCCTTGTCCGTATCGCGAAACGCGATCAGATTGGCGCCGATGTCCGGCAGCAGAGCCGCCTCGTAAGGTCCCGCCTTGAGCCATACCGCACGCTCGCCTTGATAAGTTCCTTCATATGCCTGAAATGACATCATGAAGCCCCCTTCCGCTCGTAAATGGAACGAATAATTGCGCAATTTCAGATTGAATCATACGTCTTTTTCATTATAGAAAAGAACGATAGCCAATTCAATAAGAGCCTCCGGAGGAGAGGATGTCTTTCCGCTTTTCAAACCGTTTGCGGGAACCGTATAATGATTAGGTACTGTAAAGGCCGCCGCAAAGTCTTGGCGTATGCTTCCGAAGCGGACTTTGCTTCGCAAAGTCTTGGCGTATGCTTCCGAAGCGGACTTTGCTTCGCAAAGTCTTTAGGAGGTTTCGTTTCATGTTCAATCTGTCATTGGGCATTTTGTATATGCTCGTTCATTTTACGCTGTTTCTGGCAGCCTACCGGCTGTTCGGGAAATCCGGCGTTTACGGCTGGGTCGCGATGGCTTCGGTCGTTGCCAATATTCAGGTGATCAAAACGATCGATATGTTCTCGATCGTCCTGACGCTAGGCAACACGATGTATGGCACAATCTATCTCGCATCCGACCTGCTGAACGAAAATACGGAGAGAACGCAGCCAAGAAAGCAGTCTGGATCGGACTTTTTCATTGGCCGCCTCGACGATCATTATGCAGCTCGCGCTGCTGTTTGAACGGCAACCAGAAGATATCGGCCACGAAGCTCTGTCCGTCATTTTCGGCTTCATGCCGCAAATTGCGATCGCCAGCTTCTGCGCTTATTTCGTCAGCCAATTTCTCGACGTGCGTCTCTATACGCTGCTCAAACGAATCTTCCCGTCGCCCGGACAGCTATGGATCCGCAACAACGGCAGTACGGCGATCAGCCAGTTCGTCGACACCCTTATTTTTGCACAATCGCTTTTTACAGCGAATACGGATTCGGCATCTGGCTGTCGATCTTCCTCTCCACCTATATCATCAAGTTTATCGTGTCGGTCTGCTCCACTCCGTTTCTGTATGCCGCCCGCAGCTTTCCCGTAAGGCGTGAGGACGAGCCCGCCGCCTAGGCGGGTGCGGGCGTCTTCCTTTGGTTGGGACGCTCGCCCGCTCTCGCTCCTTGCCTTGTTAATCCTGCGCGCCTTCCACCGTTTCCCCTTGCACGATATTGAAACCGCCGTCCCACTTCACGTTCAGCGATTTGCCGGTCATAAGATCCGGGCTGTCGGATATCTGGAAATGAATATGCGGCTCGCTGGAGTTGCCGGAATTGCCGGCCTGACCGAGCAGATCGCCTTTCCTGACCCGATCCCCTTCCCGCACGGCGATCGACCCTTGGCGAAAATGCGCTGTGATCGAGTATTCCCCGCCGCCATGATCGATCACCACATAATTGCCCGCCGGTTCGTTCTCGTTCGTCTCGACGAGCGGCTTGTTGTCTTTGACGTCATTCACCACGCCGACGACTTCGCCGTCTGCGGCCGCCAGCACATCCTGCCCGAATGCAAAATAGCTTTCATTAAGCTGCGGATCTCCTTCGTACGACATGCCGTTGCGGGCTTTCACAAAGTCGAACGCATAACGCTGGCTTTCATAAGCATAGTGGTAGTTTGTCATGACGTTCGTCCCGCCCCAAAATACAAACCAGTGGCCTTTAAAAGGTAGCGCGTAACGCTGTTCGGTCAATTGGCCGTCGGTTTCCGGAAATGTCTCCAGCGGCAATACTTGCAGCCCTTCGATTAAGCCGTCCGGACCGAACGCCGCGAGCACCCCTTTCGTGCGGGTATCGTCGAGCCAGACGAATCGTTCGGCGCCATTGAGCTTGACAACCGATTCCGGATGGAAAGCTTGTACCCCGGCAGTAAACGACTTGGCCGTCGATTCGAAGTCCTCTCTGGAAACCACCTCCTGCATATCTTCCGACATTTGGTTGTAAATACGCTCGTATTCGCCCGCAAGCAGCGAAGCGGCCAGCTGTTCAGGCTCGATCATGTCCGTTGTACCCCCTTCCGTTTCCTGCGCATCCGGTTCGGCCGTCTCCTGATCGTCAACCGATCCGGGAGAAACTGCCTCCCCTTCTTGGACCGAAGTTTCCTCTTTCGGCCCTTCCCCGACCCGCTCGCCGCAGCCTGCAAGCATCGTGAGCACCAGCAGCAGCACGGCCATCATTCGTTTGCTCAAGATCATGTATCTATCACTCCTTCGTTCTCCGATGTCTCAACTGTACCCCCTTTGTCTTATGCGCCCGATAACGGGAGCTTACGTTCCGCTTAACTTTGCGAAGCGCCGTCGCGGAACGCGTTAAGGTTCCGTTAAGGTTCCGTTTTCCTATTCGACAGACAGCCATGTTACAATCGAATCGATATAATAACGCGGATCTTGATTGAAAGCCAGGGGAGATGGAAATATGAACGACGCCTCGATTTTGCTCGTCGATGACGAGCAATCCATTGTACATATGCTGACAACGGTGCTGCGCAAGGAAGGATTCGCCAATGTGGACAGCGCGGCGACGGGAGAGGCTGCGCTTGCCGCCTGCGAACGCAAACGGTACGACCTGATCGTGCTCGACGTCATGCTGCCCGGCCAAAGCGGCATCGAATTGTGCCCGTTCATCCGCCGGACGACCGACGCGCCGATTCTGTTCCTGTCGGCCCGTTCTTCGGACTTCGACAAGCTGTCCGGGTTCGCGGTCGGCGGCGACGATTATATTACGAAGCCGTTCAATCCGCTTGAAGTCGCGGCACGCATCAAAGCCCAGCTGCGGCGCTCGTTCAAGCCGGCGTCCGACGCGACGGCGAAGACGGCCGAAATATACGATTACGGCCGGTTTCAGGTTCATGCCGACGCCGGCGAGCTTATCGTGGAAGGACGGACGGTTCCGTGTCCTTCCCTCGTCTTTCAGCTGCTGCTTTTCCTATGCCGGAACCCGAACCGGATCTTTACGAAAAGCGAGCTGTACGAGAAGGTATGGGGCGAACAGGCGATTAGTGACGACAATACCGTCATGGTCCATATTCACCGCATTCGCGAGCGAATCGAGCCGGAGCCCGGGAAGCCGGAATATTTGGTCAATGTGCGCGGGCTCGGCTACAAGCTGGTCGGACGGAGCGGGAAGCGATGAGCATCCGCTGGAAGCTGACGGTCCGCTTCGTCGCCCAACTGCTGTTCGCCGGTCTGCTGCTGATGGCGCTGGCCGTCCTTTCGTTCCAATGGACGATGAACGAACTGACCCGCATCGAAGCGGAACGGCAATTCGGCCAGGCGGGCGTGCAGCAGCTGATTCAGACCTTGAAAGTCGAGAACGGCCGAATCGTCTTCGATGCCAAGCTGCTCGAAAAATACGCGAGAGCGGCGGATGGGTGCAGCGCATCGACAGCGAAGGCCGGGTCACCGACGCGTTCAATACGCCGCCGGACGTTCCCGACGCCTATATGCCCGGCGAGTTGAACGCTTACTGGGTCGGCAAGCTGCCGTTTCCGTATCGCTTGTCTATATGGATCGACGTAAAGGACGGCGTGGAGCATACGCTCATTTACGGCATGCGGTTCAAGGAAGAAGAGCTGCTGCAACGCATCGCGGCGGAAGCGTCGTACGAGAGCGGCGCGCTCGTTATTCCTTCCGGGCTGAAAAGCGAGATCGACCGGGCCGGCGGTTGGGTGCAGCTGCTGGACGAGACGGGTGCGGAGATAGCGTCGTACGGCCGGCCGGAAACGGCGCCGGATCGGTTCACGCCTCAGGAAATGGCTTTGCGCTATATGTACCCCGACCGGTACGGCGCGCGGATCGACTATCGGTTCGATCCTGCCGCGAAACGCACCTGGATCGTGACCGTCCCGGAGCCAGGGGCGGCTGGCCCTCCGGGTCAGATGCAGGCGCTGCCGCCGGAAATGCGGGCGCTGCTGCTCGGCGGCGGCGGACTGCTGCTGAGCGCCGTGCTCGTCTACATGCTGCTGTCGTTCGCTTATGCGCGCAGCTTCGTCGCACCGCTCTTGCATATGGCGGACTGGCTGCGCTCGCTCGCGCGCGGCATCTACGCCGAGCCGGCCGGCCGGCAAGGACATCCGGTCAGCCGCAACCGGCGCGGCCGGTTGAAGCGGCGCTTCCGTTTGTTCGGCGAGCTGCTCTCGTCGCTTGCGAATTTGTCTGCAACGCTGCGCCAGAACGATATTCGCCGGCGGCGGGACGAGCAGATGCGCGAAGAATGGATCGCCGGCGTCTCGCATGACTTGAAGACGCCGCTATCGTCGATTCGCGGCTATGCCCATATGCTGGAAGCGGAAGCGTACGAATGGACCCGGGAGGAAGTGCGGGAATTTTCGGGCGTCATCCGGCGGAAAGCCGAATATTTGGACAATCTGATCAACGATCTGAACCTGACGTACCGTCTTCGCGGCGGCGGTCGGCTGCCCGGGACGGAGACGGCGGACCTGAATCTGTTCCTCGCGGAAGCGGTCGCGCGGACAGCCGCACATCCGGCATTCCGCCCGGGATCGGCCGCATTCCGGCCAAGCCGTGATCCTGTCCGCGCCGCCATTTACGGCCCATGGCTGCAGCGCATCGTCGACAACCTGGTCGCCAACGCGCTGCTGCACAATCCGCCGGGCACGCGGGTGGATGTCGCCCTGGAGAAACTGCCGGGCGGCGGCTTCGCGATCGCGTTCCGCGACGACGGCAACGGCATGGACGAAGAGACCGCCTCGAAGCTGTTCGAGCGCTATTACCGCGGGACCGATACCGAAAGCTCGCCGGAAGGGAGCGGGCTCGGCATGGCCATTACGAAAGCGCTCGTCGAAGCGATGGGCGGCGCCATCGATGTCGCGACAGCGCCCGGCGAAGGGACGACGATCCGCCTCGTCTTCCCGGCCGGCGGAAAACCGGCGGAAGCCGAACCGCCGGCATACGGGCCGAACGAGCCGGACATGGAGCCGAGCGGAACGTCCTGAGCCTGATCTGGATTCCTTGTTTTTCGCCGTCGCTGCAACATTTGGCTTCCCGATGCGTCATCTGTTATAGGTTGGATAAACCATGCGTAAAGGAGAGGTCGCAAATGTCCGGATTTCATCGAACGAGAGCCGCCGTCATCTCCATCCTGCTGAGTGCGGCGCTGCTCGCTTCCTGCGGATCGACGGATGAAACGCCGTCCGCTCCCCGCCCGGATGCGGAGACGATTTCCTTGGACAAGCGGCAAAAGCTGGCCGATGCCGCGGACGACAGGCTTGTAAAAGCGGTCAACGAATTCGGCATGAAGCTTCACCGCGAGCTCGCGGCGGCCGAAACGGACGGCAACGTCTTGATATCCCCTTACAGCATATCGATGGCGCTCGGCATGACCTATTTCGGAAGCGCCGGCAATACCCGCACCGAGATGGCGGAGACGCTCGGTCTCGGCCGGCTTGCCGAAGAAGAGATCGCGGGCGGCTATCGCAGCCTGGGCGAGCTGTTGACCCGCACCGGCAAAGGCGTTGCGCTGTTGGCGGCCAATTCGCTGTGGACGCAGGAAGGGATAAAGCTGCCGGACGACTATATGAAGATTGTCCGGAACAGCTTCAACGCCGAGGCTCGATCGGTCAATTTCACGGATGACGCTGCGCCGCAGCGGATCAACGACTGGATCGAAGAAAGCACGCGCGGCATGATCGACAAGCTGGTCGACCGGGTCGATCCCGATATGCGAATCATGCTGATCAATACGATTTATTTCAAGGGGCAATGGCAAAAGCCGTTCGATCCGGAGGAGACGCGGGAGGAACGGTTCCGGCAAGAAGACGGTACGACGGCGAACGTTCAGATGATGCACCGGACCGGATATATGGAATACCGCGCAACCGACCGGTGGCAAGCGGTTCGCATTCCTTACGGCGAAGGCCAGATGGCGATGCTCGTCATCGTCCCGGACGAAAGCGCGGATCTGGCGTCGCTGCACGAGCAGATATGGACCGACCGTTCGGCTTGGTCCGGTCCGATGGAGAACCATCATGTGAAGCTCGGCTTGCCGAAATTCAAGGCGGACTTCGAAGAGAAGCTGAACGGTACGCTGATCGCTCTCGGCATGAAGGATGCGTTCGATCCGGCTCAAGCCGATTTCTCCGGCTTCGGAGAAGCGGACAAAGAGGGTCTCTACATCGATGAAGTGAAGCATAAAAGCGTCATCGAGGTAAACGAGCAAGGCACCGAAGCCGCGGCCGCCACGTCGGTCGGCGTGGCATCCGGCGCTCCCCAAGAGACGGTAAGCCTGACCGTCGACCGCCCGTTCTTCTTCGCCATCGAGGATATGCAGACGGGCGCCTGGCTGTTCGCCGGATCGATTCGGGAGATCGAAGGGAAATAACCGTACTCGCACAACGAATAAAGCCGCTTCGTCACGTCGCTAAGAACGTCGGAAGCGGCTTTTTCATTTAGTCGGGTTTGTGTTGCGGTCAGAACGTCGGGACGACCGCGCCGTCGTATTTCTCCTCCATAAAGGCTTTGATTTCCGGTGAATTGAGCGCCTTGGCCAGCTTCTGGATCGCTTCACTGTCCTTGTTGTCAGGACGGGCGACCAAGATATTGACCAGCATGTCCGCGAACGGGGTGTCTTTATCCTCGATAATCAGCGCATCGTCGTTCGGTACCAGACCGACCGTCAGCGCGTAGTTCGTATTGATCGCCGCGGCGTCAACTTCGTCAAGGGCCCGCGGCAGCGTCGCCGCCTCAAGCTCGACGAACTGCAGCTTCTTGTCGTTCTGTTCGATGTCCGCGATCGTCGCGTCCACGTCCACCCCTTCCTTCAGCTTGATCAGCCCGTGCTTGGCTAGCAGGGTGAGCGCGCGGCCGCCATTGGTCGGATCGTTCGGGATGGCGATCTTCGCCCCTTCCTTCAGCTCGTCGATGCTCGTCACCGTTTTCGAGTAAACGCCGATCGGCTCGATGTGCACGCCCGTCACCTTTACCAGATCGTAGGAGCGTTCTTTGTTGAACTCCTCCAGGTAGGCCGTATGCTGAAAGAAGTTCGCATCCAGCTGCTTCTCATACAGTTGAACGTTCGGCTGAACGTAATCGTTCATCTCGATAATCTCCAGCTTGACGCCCTCTCCTTCGAGCAGCTTCTGGGCTTCTTTCAAAATTTCGGCGTGCGGAACGGGAGAAGCCCCGATCTTCAACGTCACTTCCTGCTGCTTTTCGGGCTCGGAACCGCTCTCTCCCGCGCTTCCCTGATTATTCGCATCGTTTTTCGCGCCGCAAGCGGCCAAAGCTCCGGCCAGCACAAGCGTCAAAATCGACAATCCGATTTTTTCATTTCAAACTCCTTCCTTTCTCGACTGAATTTTTTAAACATACGATCCGATCCATCTCTCTTTAACGGCGGCTATACTTTCGGACAAGCTGGTCGCCGGCAGATTGCAGCAATTGGACCAGCACGATGAGCAGCACGACGGTAACGATCATGACATCGGGCTGAAAACGCTGGTAACCGTAGCGGATCGCCAGATCGCCCAAGCCGCCCCCGCCGACGACGCCCGACATCGCGGTGTAGGAGACGAGCGTAACGGCCGTTACCGTAATCGCGGCGATAATCCCTGTCCGCGCTTCCCTCAGCAGCACCCGCCATACGATCGTCCACTTCGATGCGCCCATTGCCTGCGCCGCTTCGATCACGCCGCGATCGACCTCGCGCAGCGCGGCTTCGACGAGCCGGGCGAAGAACGGCGCCGCTGCGATGACAAGCGGCGGAATCGCGCCTTTGACGCCGATGGACGTACCGACAAGCCATTTGGTCAGCGGGAAAATGGAAATCATCAAAATAACGAACGGTACGGAACGCGTAATGTTGACGATAACAGACAGCACCCGGTAGATGAAGCCGTTCTGCAGCAGCTGCCCGCGGCTTGTTATAAACAGCAGCACGCCCAGCGCCAGACCGATCAAGACGGTGAAAAGCAGCGAAAATCCAAGCATGATCAGCGTGTCTTTCGTCGCCTGCCACACTTCATCCCAGCGGACATTTTCGAACGTCACGACATCACCTCCACATCGACGCCGCGCTCGCGCAGCCGCCTGACGATCCGGTCCGTATCGCCAGACGTGCCCCGGAGCTCGACCAGCAATTGGCCGTACGGCGTGTTTTTCATGCGCGATACGGTCCCCTGCAGGATGGCGAATGTGGCGTCCGTCTCACGGACGACCTCATACAGCACCGGCTCGTACGTCGATTCTCCGACAAACTGGATGCGCAGAACCGTTCCGTCGTGCCGTGCGCTCGCGAAGCCGCCGTCCGGCCGTTCCGACACCTGTCCGACGAATTCGCGGGTGACCGGATGCTGCGGCTTCAGAAAGACGTCGAGCACGTCGCCCCGCTCGACGATGCGCCCCCCGTCCATAACCGCCACGCGGTTGCAGATCGAACGGATGACGTGCATCTCGTGCGTAATGAGCAGAATCGTAATGCCCAGCTTCTCATTGATGTCCTGCAGCAATTGCAGAATCGATTGGGTGGTCTGCGGATCAAGCGCCGACGTCGCCTCGTCGCACAGCAGCACATCGGGATTCGTCGCCAGCGCCCGGGCAATGCCGACCCGCTGCTTCTGGCCGCCGGACAACTGGGACGGATATTTGGCGGCATGATCCCGCAGCCCGACAAGCTCCAGCAGCTCGTCCACCCTTTCCTTGATTTGCGGCGCCCGCCATTTGGCCAACTTCAGCGGAAACGCGATGTTGTCCGTTACCGTGGCGGTCGAAAGCAGATTGAAATGCTGGAAGATCATACCGATCCGCCGCCGTTCCTGTTGCAGTTCCTTCTCCCGCAGCGCCGTCATCTCTTTCCCGTTCACGACAACCTTGCCCGATGTCGGACGTTCGAGCAAGTTAACGCAGCGCAGCAGCGTGCTCTTTCCGGCGCCGGAATGGCCGATGACGCCGAAGATATCGCCCTTCTCCACGGTCAGCTCGATATCTGTCAGCGCCTCGGTCACGCCTGCGGGCGTTCGGTAGAGCTTGTTTACCTGGTGAAGCTCGATCAGCGCCTCTCCCTCCTTTTCAAACGTTACGATTTGGCCGACTATGACAGCGACGCATCATTGGTTTTCAAGCATAAATCTCCAAGTTATACTATTGGATTAATATATATTAGTTGCCGCGCTTTTTCAATAGTTTATTTTAGGAGATTTATCCGTGTTGAAATAACCCATATCATTAAATCATAAAAGGAGAAGAGCCGCAATCCGAACGCCCGGATACGAAGCTGTCAAAGTCAGGCAGACCGTTTCCGGCACCGGTTGGCGGCCGCGTCTCCCGAAACATGCAAAGGCCCCCTCTGCCGGTTCGACCGGCAAAGGGGGCCCTCGCAATTAGGCTTCGATGCGGCTTACGCCGCCGGATTTGGAGAGTCGGCCGCGTCGTACCGTTTGACGGTAAGCTCGTCCAGACTCTTGAACGTATAGCCTTGCCTGCGCGCTTCGTCGATGATGGCGCCGAGCGCTTCCGCATTGTCGCGCGAGACGGTGTGCAGCAGAATGACCGCGCCGGGATGCAGCTGTTTCACAACCGACCGCAGCGCGTAATCCGCGCCTTGCTGGGCGTTCACGTCCCAATCCTTGTAAGCGATCGACCAGAATACGTTCGTATAACCAAGCTGCCTGGTTACATCCAGCATCCGGTCGCTGAAGATGCCGCGCGGAGGGCGCAGGTAACGCATCTCTTGCCGGCCGGTCAGCTTCGCGACCTCGTCTTTCACCTTGGCCAGCTCGTCGCGAATCCGTTCGGCGGGGATGGCGCTCATATCGGGATGAGACCACGAATGGTTGCCGATAATATGGCCTTCGCTCGCCATGCGGCGCACCAGATCAGGCTGATCCTTCACATAGTGCCCGGTGACGAAAAAGGCCGCCGGCACGCCTTTCGATTTCAGCACATCGAGCACCCGGGACGTGTATCCGTTCTCGTATCCGTTGTCAAATGTCAAATACAGCTCTTTCTTCGACGTATCGCCAAGGAAAATGGCGCCATGCCGGACAAGAATGTTCTTGAAGCCTTCCTCGTCGATGGAAGGCAGCTTGCCCCCTACGCTTTTTTAAAGCCGAAATGAAAAGCGCCACCAGGGGCGGCAAACGCTCCGTTCGCTGCCAGAAGCAGGACTAGCGCCGCCCACAGCGCAACGGCTGACCGGAATTTCATGCGGATATCCTCCTTGCAAATCATTCCCAATCCGTGCTTCCGTTATTTTTTCTACAAACGTCCGGAATATACGCGGAACTCAAATTCCGGCCAGATGCCGCCGATCGAGCCCCTGAGTAAAAAAGACGAGTGCGGCCATTGAAAATACTTATATCGCTGCCAATTCCTCTAAAATCCGCTCGATCTTCTCCGCCGGCACGCGCATCATGCCATTCTCGCGAATTTGCCTCAGCGACGCCGTTCTCGCGATGTCCGCCAACGCGCCCTCGAGCAGATGCGGCACATGGCGCCGCAGCACGGCGACTGCCTTCTCGTCCATAAGCAGCTCGTTAAGCTTCGTCTTCTCGCTGTACGTTTCGCGGAACAGGCCCGGCGCCTCGTAAGCGAAGCGGTAGCTTCCCGACCCGACCTCGATTTCCAGACCGTCAGCTCCTTCCGCGATCGACAAGACGCCTTCGACGTCCTCGAGCCGTTCGCCGCCTTCCGTCACAGTCGACCGTTTCGCGCCGCGCAGCACGACGACCGCCGTCGCGTTCGCCGGAACGACCGCATCCACCTCCACCCGCTCGCCGTTCACGCGCCAGCCGGACTCGATCCGTCCGTACATGGAATCATGCGCCCCTCTCGCCTGGGTCAGCAAGGCGGAACCGAACAGGGGCTCGATGCGAATCCGCTTATAGCCGGCGACGTCGGGGTCCATGTCGAGTCCGGCGACCTTCCGGTACATCCAGTCGCCAATCGCGCCGTACGCATAATGATTGAACGAGTTCATGTCGTCGCTCCAGAACGAACCGTCAGGTTTGATGCTGTCCCAATGCTCCCAAATCGTCGTCGCGCCTTTGGAAACCGAGTAAAGCCAGCCCGGATAGCTGTCTTGCAGCAGCAGCCGGATCGCCGTCGTGTGGTAGCCGTTGTTCGACAACGCGAAGCACAGGTGCGGCGTGCCGACGAAACCGGTCGTCAGGTGGTAGTCGTTTTCGACGATAAGCGCATTCAAATCCTCCGCCACACGCGCCTTCACGCTCTCCTCGACGAGATCGAACACCAGCGCCAGAACATGGGCCGTCTGCGTAGGACACGCGATGCGCCCCGTCTTGGTCACGAATTCGTCGCGGAACGCTTGCACGACGTTGTCATGCAGCTCCGCGTACCGCGCGGCGTCCTCTTCCCGGCCGAGAACACGCGCCGCGTCGCGAACGATGCGCGTCGAATACGCGTAATATGCCGTCGCCACAAGCGCCGTCGGCGTCGCCCCGATATAGCTGTTCTCCTTCGCGTCGAGCGCGAGCCAGTCGCCGAAATGGAAGCCGGTATCCCACAAATATTCGTTATCGCCCTGGCTGCGGATGTATTCGACCCAGCGCTTCATGCTTTCGTACTGTTCGGCTAACAACCGCAAGTCGTCATAATACCGGTAGACGGTCCAGGGACAAATGACGGCCGCATCGCCCCATGCCGCGGAGTTGGCGCCCCCGACAATATCCGGAATGACGAACGGCACGCCGCCGTCTTCGTGCTGCTCCGCCTTCAGGTCGCGCAGCCATTTCGTAAAGAAGGGCGCACCCTGGAAATTGAAAAGCGCCGTGCTGATAAACACTTGCGCGTCGCCCGTCCATCCGAGCCGCTCGTCACGCTGCGGGCAATCGGTCGGCACGTCGAGGAAGTTGCCCCGCTGCCCCCACCTAATATTGCGCTGCAGCTGATTGACCCGCTCGTCCGAACATTCGAACTCACCCGCCGGCGACATATCGGAGTGAATGACTTCCCCTTGGAAGGCGTCGAGCGGCAAGCCGTTTTCCTGCCCCGGATACCCTTGCACCATCACGTATCGGAAACCCATAAAGGTGAAGTGCGGGGCGTAGCTCTCTTCGCCGCGACCGGCGGCGATATATTCCACCGTCTGCTTCGCGGGGCGGAGATTGCCGAAGTAGATATTGCCGTCCTTATCGAGCACTTCGGCGTGCCGCAGCACGATCTTCGTACCCGCAGGGGCCCGAACCTTGAAGCGGACACGGCCGACCATGTTTTGCCCCATATCAAGTACCGTATCGCCCTTTGGCGTCACGAACGACGACACCGGGCGAAGCACTTCCGTAACGGCCGTAGGCCAGTTTTCTTGGGCCACGAGATGCGAATACGGCAGGTCGACCGCCGTGACGGCCGACCATTCGGCGTCGTCGAACCCCGATTCGCTCCAGCCCCGCTGCTCCAAACGCGCGTCGTACGTCTCTCCGTGATAAATGTTCGAATATCGGATCGGTCCGAGCGACGCCTTCCAGCTGCCGTCCGTACCGACGATCTCCTCCGTGCCGTCGGCATACCTGACATGCAGCTCGGCGAGCGCGGCCCGCTGCTCCCCGTACATGTAGTTTCGGTTATCGAAGCCGAGACCGCCCCGATACCATCCGTCCCCAAGCATAATCCCGATCGCGTTGCCGCCCGCTTGAAGCAGTGCGGTGACGTCGTAGGTTTGATATTGCAGCCGGTGATGATAGCTGGTCCATCCTGGCGCGAGCAGATCGTCCGACGCCTTCCGGCCGTTCACATAGAGCTCATAGACGCCGGCCGCCGTCGCATAGACGCGCGCCTGCGCGATATTGGAGCGAAGCTCGAACGTTTTGCGCAGCAGAAAGACCGGCTTCGAGTCTGCGGGGATCGCCGATGCGTCCGGCGTAATCCATAACGCCGTCCAAGCCGAAGGGTCTCCGAGACCGAGCTCGAAGCCGCCTTCTTCGCTCCAATCCGATTCCGCTCCGGTCGTATCCCATACTTTCACGCGAAACCGGTACGCCGTCCGCGGTTTCAGCCCGGGACCGCCATATTCGATATGAACGGAACGCTCCGATGTTGTGCGCCCCGTGTCCCAGAGCGGCTCATCGAAGCCGCTGCCGGCCTCCGCCACCTGGATGCGGTACGCTTGTTGCCGGACGTTTCTGCGGCCGCCGGCATCGATTATCCAGCTGAATCGCGGACGCCGGATGTCGGTTCCCAACAAATTCGTCCGGTATTCGCAAGTCGCTCTCACATGCAACCTGTTCATCGATCCATTCCCCTTTTTTCTGGAATTCGCAAATGATTATCCTTTCACCGAGCCTGCCGTCATGCCCGCGACGATCCGTTTGTTGAAGAAAATAAACAGCAGAAGCGGCGGAATCGTAATCAACAAAATGTTCGTAAAGAGCAAGTTGTATTGCGTGACGTATTGGCTTTGAAAATTGTACAGCGTCAGCTGCACGGTCACGTTGTCCGAGCCGGGCAAGAAATAGAGCGGATTCGTAAAATCGTTAAAAATGGTCACCGACGAAAGAACGATAATCGTGGCGGTCACCGGCTGCAGCAGCGGCAAGACGATGCGGAAGAACAGACGGAGCCCGCCGCAGCCGTCCATGACCGCCGCTTCGTCGATCTCGCGCGGAATCGCCGCCATAAAGCCTTTATAAAGCAGTACGGCGAACGGAAAATTGAGCGCCACTTCTACGAGGATGAGACCGCTCATCGTCTTGAACAATCCGATGCCGTCCAGCACCCAGATCGTGGGCACGATCGCCGGCGGAACGATCAGTCCGGCGAGAATCAGGAAGTTGAATACGGGCGTCGCCCGGTCGGAACGGCGCTGCAGCACGTAGCCCGCCATGGCGCATAACACGACCAGTATCGCAATGGAGACGACCGTAAGCACCGTGCTGTTGTAGAACGCCCGGATCAGCATGAAATCGCGGGCCGCCACGACGGTTTTGATGTTCTCCCAGAACATCGCGGTCGAAGGCCAGGACAGGTTCAACAAGGACGACTCTTGCGCATCTTTGCCGGCATTGACGAAGATGAAGTAGAACGGAATCCAGAACGCAACGACGGTAAACAGGATGCCTGCGATTTCGATAGCGGTCTGTCTCAAGGCTCTCACAGGTCTACCTCCTTGCGATTCAAATACGCATACAGCGGGAACGCCAGCGCGGAGACGACGAGGAACAGGATGACGTTGCCGGCTGTGGCGAGCCCGTAGAAGCCGCCCTGGTACTGCTTGTAAATGATCGAAGCGATCAAGTCGGTCGTAAAGCCCGGACCGCCCTTCGTCATCGCCCACACGAGATCGAAGGAACGAAGGCCGCCGATAAATGCCAGAATAATGACCGAATTGGTGGCCGGACGGCTGAGCGGCAAGATGATGTTCCAAAACTTGCGCCACCCGTTCCCTCCGTCGATCTGAAGCGCCTCGTAATATTCCGAAGGGATGGACATAATGCCCGCAATATAAATAACCGTGGCGACACCGACGCCTTTCCATACGTCGACGAGCGCGACGGACAGAAGAGTCAGACGGGTATCGCCCAGCCAATCGGGGCCGGTGATGCCGATCGCGGCAAGCGCGGTGTTAATGATGCCTTGGCTCGGGTGCATCATCATGCTGAATGCGATACCGACGGCGATCGTACTGACCAGCGTGGGAAAAAAGATAACGGAACGCAAATAGTTTCGCGTTCGAAGCTTCGAGGTCAGCAATACCCCCAGCAGCAATCCCAAAATCACCTTCAGCCCGCAGGTCACGACGGCATAAACGAGCGTGTTCTTGAAGCCGATGTTCAGCGATTGCTCGCGGAAGAAGGTGACGAAATTTTCGAATCCGATAAATTCCCATTCGATCAATGTCCATCTCGTCAGGCTGAAAAAGAAGGACATCGCGGTAGGTAAAATAAAGATGACGAAATAAATAAGCGCGGCGGGCAGCAAAAACCAGTATGAGTACGTCCGTTTAAAAATACGGTTCATCCGAATCTCTCCCAAGTTTCCTGAAGTGAATCGGCCCTGCGGGATCAACACAGGGCCGAACTTCTCTCTCTGAACAGATTACCAGCCTTCCAATCCGAGCTGCTTCGCTTGTTTTTCGACGTCCCGGTCGTACGCTTCCGCGCCTTCCACGGCGCTCTTGATTCCCGCGCCCACCTCGACGGTAATTTGCTCCAGGCTCGGTCCTTTGATCGGCGAAACGAATTCGAGTGCCGGTGCCGTCCTGTTATTTTCGAAATAGGGAAGCATCTCTTTCACCAGCGTCGGCACGTCGTCCGGAACCGTCGCGCCTTCGATGACATACGGGCCGGTAGGCTTCGATACGGCTGCCGCTGCTTTCGTGCCTTCGACGGAAGCGACGTAGGCCACGAACTGCTTCGCTTCCTCGATATGCTTGCTTTCCTTGTAAATATACGCCGCTCCCGGCATCCATACCGTCAAGCCGTTCTGCGACGCGTCGTCGCCCGGCTGAGCGAAAATCCGATCTGTTCGATCTGGTCCGGGAAGTTTTGCAAGAGGGCCGGCGTCGCAAACGAGAGCATCGGATAATGCGCGCCCTTGCCTTCCGCCAGCATCTTCAAGCCTGCGTCGTACGTCGTGGCCAGAAAGTCTTTGTTAAAGAAATCTTTGTCGTGAAGCTCCTGCAGCTTCTCGAAGCTGCGCAGCATCGCCGGCGTACCGGCATTGGTCGCTTTGTGCGCCGTGAAATCTTCCGCGAAAGTAGGCACCTGCGCCTGGACATTGTAGTAATCCGCCAGCACGACCAGCTGCGACGTCCAGGAATCCTTGAACGTTCCGATGACCGGCGTAATTCCCGCCGCCTTGATCTTCTCGTTGTTGGCGATAAGCTCCGCCCACATCTTCGGCACGTTCAGTCCGAGATCCTCGTACACCTTCTTGTTGTAAAACCAGCCTCCGGCGGTCGTGGAAGCGATAGGCGCCCCGTACACCTTGCCGTTGTAAGTGACCGTCGGCTTGAAGGAATCCAGCACGTTGGCCTGAAACGGCTCGTTCGTCAGATCAAGCAAGTTTTGTTCCGGAGACAGCGCTTGCATGAGAGAGCCGGAATTGTAGAAGAACACATCCGTCATATCGCCTGTCGCGAGACGCGTCTTCACGATATTGTCGCCCTCCGATCCGCCCGGTCTCGTCTCGAGCTCGATCGTAATGTGCGGGTTGATCTTCTTGAACCCTTCGATATACGCGTTCGCCGAGTTTACGGAGTCCTGGGTATTGTCCACCAAAAGCGTTATTTTCACTTCCTTCGGGGTTTCATTCGTCGCTGAGTCGGTCCCCGGAGCGGACGTGCCGCTCTCCGTATCGCCTGGCGACGCTTTGCCTCCGCACGCCGCCAACAGTCCGGCCAGCAGCAAGGCGCTCAGCAATGCAGCTATCGGTTTGAAACGTTTATTCATCCGGTTCTTCCCCCTGTTTTCCCAGATTCGAGACAGCTTTTCGCTATTCGTCGACTTTATTGTACGTGCGGGGAATGTTTTGTGTAAGCGCTTCATTTTTATGGTCCGTGTCAGCTTATTTTGGGTTTGGATACGGATTGAAACGGAGCGTAATCCGCGTGCCTTCGCCGGGGCGGCTCCATACGTCCAAGGTGCTGTCTTCGCCATAATACAGTTTAAGCCTCTCCTTTACATTGCCGAGTCCGTAACCTTGCTTCGTGCGCTCGAGATCGGTCATGCCGACGCCGTCGTCTTCCACCTTGAAAATTACATACTGTCCGTCTCTTTCCCCGGTCAGACGAATCGTTCCTTCCCCGATCTTCGATTCAAGGCCATGGTAGATGGCGTTCTCGACCAGCGGCTGCAGCAACAGCTTCAAAATTTCCAGTCCGCGAATCGATTCATCGACCTCTTCGATATAACGAAAACGGTTCTTGAAGCGGATGTTCTGAATTTTCAAATAATGTTCGATATGCTGCAGCTCCTTGTACACCGGAATCATTTCCTTGCCTTTGTTCAAACTGAGCTTGAAGCTTTCGGACAACGATACGGCCATCTGCGCGACATCCCGATTGTTCTGAAGCATAGCCATCCAATAGATCGAATCGAGCGTATTATATAAAAAGTGAGGTTTGATTTGCGTCTGCAGCGCCTTAAGCTCCGCTTCGCGCTCCTTCAGCTCGGAGCGGATCAGCTTCTCGGTCAGTTCGTCGTTTTCACAGGCAATCCGCTTGAATGTCTCGCCGATGACGCCGACCTCGTCCTGCGCGAAAGCGGTCGGAAAGTTGCGGACCCCCTTCGTCCAGTCCAGCATCATCTTTCGAAGCTGCAGCAACGGTTTCGTGATACTTCCGGAAATCATATAGGAATAGATCAACGCGACGAGCGCAAACCCGGCCGCGATGGCGGTCGTCGCCCAGCGGATATTTTGAGACTCCTTTAACAGCTCTTTCGTCTTCACGAGATGCACGAACGTCCAATTCGTCATCTGATTGTAAAACGGGCTCACCTGATACCCTTGGCTGCGGATATGGTCCAACGTTTCGCCGATGGTTCCGTCCTTTAATTGTACCGCCTCGGCGGTGCTGAAGACGGCCGTCGTCGCCCCCGGCGTCGAATCGATGACCATGTAAGACCCCAGCTCACGGTTACCGCTGAAAATTTTGCCGAAAATGGATTTCGACACGTTCACGACGAGGATGCCGATCGGCTGACCGGAGGCGTCGCCAGCATCGCGGAACAGCTTGACGGTCGAGAATACATCGTCCGCTTCGCCGAAGATGTCGGAGCGATAATACACAACCTTCCCTTTATTTTCGTAAGCGTCGCGGTACCAGTCCGCAGCCATGATTTTCTGCGCTTTATCCGGAGTCTCGTAGGGACCCGCATCGTCCGAGAGGCCGAAGCAAGCGGTCTGAAAACGGAGATCGAAGATACAGATCGATTTCACGTATCGCGTATCCCCGAAGCTTCCGCTAACAAGCCGCTGCAGCCGCGTCGACGTCCGTACGTTCTGGCTGTCCGGTCTCACCTCCGGATCGTTCCCGCTATGGCGAAGATCTTCCCGAATCTCGTCGTTCACCACGATTGAATAGTGCAATTTATTAATGTTGTGAAACAGCAGATCCGCGACTTCGCTGGACGTCCGCAGATGATCGCGGTTCGTCTGTTCGTTGCGTTCCGTCAGCGTCTTGTTCGTGATGTTATACGAAATATAACCGAGCAGCATGATAGACGGCAGAAAGAGCACGATCATGGCGGCGAACAGCCGGTTGCGGATTTTCTTGAAACGGAATCTGCCGAGCAAGCGTATAAGGTTCATGAAACCCCACCCTTGCATGCCGGATGAAACGATTCCCGGTATTGTCCGGGCGTTACGCCGACCGACTTTTTGAATATTTCGGTAAAATGTCTGTAGTTCAAATAGCCGACCTTTTCGCTCACTTCCCCGACACGCATCCCTTCCCGCAGCATCGTTTTCGCCTTTTCCATGCGAATTCGGGTGAGATGTTTAATATAGGTGATCCCTACCTCTTCCTTGAACAAAAGACTGAAATAGGTCGGATTCAAGCCGACATGCTCCGCCAGCTCTTGCAGCGATACGTCTTGCCCATACTGCTCCTCCAGATATGACAACGCTTTCTCTATTGCCGGATGTTTAGTGGCGGGACGCGGTTCGGGCGTCAAGGAGAGCAGCCCGTCGAGCCGGCTTCGAAGCCAACGGAACATGTCTTCCCTTGTATGCATGGCGGACAGCTGCCCGTGTCCGACCGCTTCCAGCTTGCGCAAATTTTTGCCGCTTTCCTCCGCAATCTTTCGTCCCAGGTATACAAGTTTCAGAATCTCTTGTTCGACCTGATCCGGGTCCGGTTTTTGCGCCTCCACCCACGCTTCGAAGCCGTCGAGCGCCTTCGACAGTCCTTCCCGGTCCCCGGTGCGGAGCGAGACGATCACCGCTTCCTCGTGCTTCGACAAATCAGCGGGCAGCGGTTCGTTTCCTTCGACGTCTTCGATTCTCGTCCAACCGTTCTCCTCCAGGAACCGCCCGTAACGCAAAGCCCGCAACGCTTCTCTGTAGCTGTTCGGCGCTTCGGACAGCGACAGGTACAGCTTTCCCGTACCGAAGGCGCTTGAAGCTTGGTTGGACATTTCGAACAGTCTCTCCCACAGAAATTCCGGCGGCAGCGCGTAGTGGAACGCGACCGACAGACGTTCCTCGCCGTTGGTTACATCCACGATTCGGTATGTCGGATGTTCTGGCACCCCGGGATGCGCTTCCGCAAATGCGAGGACGGTCAGGCCGACGACACGGGCCGCATCCGGGCCAAAAGCCTCCTTCCACTGATCCACCGCTTTCGCGCCGGTGAGCAGCAGATCGAGCGTCGCTTTCTCCAACAGCTGCGCCCGGCTTGCCTCCCACTTGACCTTCAAGGCGCTGAATTCCTGCTGTTTGGCAATCCGTTCGATCGCTTTGAGCAAAGCGTCCTCGATTTTGGATACCGTAATCGGCTTGTCCAGATAATCGACGACGCCGAGGCCGATCGCCCGCTTGACGTACTCGAATTCGTTAAATCCGCTGAAAATGAGAAACATCGTGTCGGGCAATTCCTTTGCGGCAGTCTCGATCAACTGCAGCCCGTCCATACCGGGCATGCGAATATCCGTCAGCACGATGTCCGGCGCCTCGTCGCGCAGCATCTGCAATGCCGTCAGGCCGTCGCCCGCCGTGCCGGCCAATTCGATTCCGTAGCGTTGCCAGTCGATCATCGACCTTAATCCTTCAAGCACGATATATTCATCGTCGAATACAACCGCCTTTAACATGCCGTGTTTCCTCCTGTTCTGCAAGGCGTTGATGAATTCATTATAGCAATGACAACGGGCCCGAAGGCGGATTTCCTTCAGGCTCTCAGGTGACGCTTTCGGGCTGAAATCCCGTAACCTCATCGTAAACGAAGCAAACCGATTTTCCTATGGCCGTTATTTTCTGGCGGATGTCATCATTTTTGGCCGCAAAACGAGACCGCCGAGATAACTCCCGGCAATCTCGTTTTTATGGCTCGTATGCCACATCACGATATGTATCTTCGTGCGCTGTTTAACGATACCGGGTCGTCCAACGCTCAAGCTGTTCTTTTACTTTTTCCCTAATCGCCTTCGGCTCCAAAATTTCCGCTTCCGGACCATACTGGAAGATCCAATTCAGAAACTCGCGTTCATGATTAACGGTGACTTCGAATAAAAGGCTTCCATCCGCAAGGTCCGTCATTTTCGGCCGAACAAACATCTCTTCTTCCTTCACGTATCGAGCGACAGCCGGAGAAAATTTCACCTTGAAGTGGATGTGCTCTTCGCCGCGCTCAATGGACCAGGTGTTTTTCAGGTACTGCGTGATCGTAAAATCTCCCTTATCAAAGCTCTTGTTGGTGATGACCACCTTTCGAAACCGGCTCAAGCGGAACGTCCGAACTTCATTTTTAAGATGACAGTACCCGATCAAATAAAAACGTTGATCCCGCGGAACCAAAAAGTACGGATCAATCTTTCTCTCCGTCGTTTCGTTTCGGCTTTGGGTATGGTAAACCGCGTCGATCGTTTTTTGGGCAAGAATGGCCTGAATGACGGGATACAGAAAATTCTCACTTTCCTCCCGATAGGCCGGCGTCCCCATCTGGATGACTTCCGCGATGTTTTCAATAATGTCTTTATGACGGGATTTTTCTTTAAAATGCGTCGCCATCACTTTATCATGAGCCGACTCAAATCCCGGGGGCAGCTTGCTGGTATCGATCACCGAGGGGAGCATCGAGAAGACCAAAGCTTCCTGCTCCGTAAAATTCAAAGGATAAATGGCAAAATTTCCGGCGAACCGGTAACCTTTTCCGTATCCTTCATTGGTTATGGGGGCAATAAGATCGATAAGGCGCAAGTCCCGGTATATGGTACGTTCGGTCGTTTCGCAAACATCGGCCAGTTCTTTCGCCGAAATGCCCGGCCTCGCTTGTATCGCGTTTAAAATTTTAAAGATGCGAATCATCTTCTCCGTCATAAATCCCCCTCCACCTTCTAGGTCTCAATTCCTATATTTTCTAAAAATTCGCCAAGGTGAAGGGGACTTCCTTCTTATATATCAGATGAGATCCGCAAGCTCATTTACACCACGAATAGGATCGATTACAAAGTGGCCATGTCAATAACGAACCGATACCGCACATCGCTGCGGAGCACACGCTCATACGCTTCGTCCACTTGGTCGGCACGGATGACCTCAATCTTAGGGGCAATGCCGTGTTCAGCGGAAAATCGAGCATCTCTTGCGTTTCCCGGATTCCGCCAACGAGTGAACGGTGGTTCACGAATGAAAAACCTGTCCCGCATCATGTCTTGGCAGAACAACTGGGGACATTGTTAGAAAGGAATCTGTAATCGATATCTGACAAAAAAGATCGCCCGTTATCCCGTCCTCTTGGCCAGGATATGGCGATCTTCTTTATGTTTAATAATACAAACTCGTGAATCGAGCATACAAGGACCGTGCGAACGGACAATACCATCTGCTATGATCATTGCGCATGCGCCGCTCATCGTGATCCTTGCCTTGCGGCCGCCCGGCCGTCCAAAAACCGGAACAGCAGCCGGATCAGCGGCGGCACGGCCAAAAGATGAAGAAGGTGCGGAACACCTGGTACCCCGCCACCATCGACAGGTCGGCGCCGATTTCATGCGCGATGATGCCCATTTGGTCCATGCCTCCGGGAGCGAGGCTGAGCAGGGCGGTCGCCGCGGACACCGATTCGAACGTCGTCAGAAGATAGGCCAGGCCGAGCGCTCCCATGATAAGCGACAACCCGCTTCCGATCGCAAGCGAGAATGTACGGACTTTATGCGTCAGTCGTCCCGGCTTCAGCATCAAACCGACGTTGGTGCCGATCGCGAGTTGTGCGGCATTGATCAGGGCGGACGGCAGCGCCGGTCCGTGCAGGCCGGTCAGCTGTATAATCGCCGTGCCGATCGCCGGCCCGAGCAAAAACGCGGTCGGAAATTTGATTTTGTGGCCGACGAGCGCCAGTACGACGCAAACGGCGGCAAATGCGAGGCCGTTCGGCCACAAGCTGCTCCAACTAGCCACCGTTTGAACGGCCGCCGGAGCCGTATCCGCCGCGCCCTTCCCCGCCGTCTCGAAAATCGGACTGAAAACGAGCAGCGGAACGCAGATGATGATCATCATCAGCCGGATGACCTGCGTCACGGTCACGATAGTCAAATCAATGCCTTCCGTCTCCTCCGCGAGCGTCACAACTTGCGTCAATCCGCCCGGAATGCTGCCAAGCAGAGCCGTCCGGTAATCCGCATCCGACAGCTTCGAGACGACAAACGCCAAGCCCGCGCAAAACAGCAGCAGAAACACGGTCATCAACAGCATGGAAGGCAAATGGCGAACCATTTCGCGCAGCGCCGCCGAAGTCATCGCCAGGCCGATCGTATAGCCGACGACGATCATGCCGCCATTGCGGATTCGTCCTGGCCAGGCGTAATGTTCCCGAAGCAGATTCGATCCGATGAGCACCGCGATCATCGGCCCGAGCAGCCACGGAATCGGCAGATGCAGCAGGTCGAACACGAAGCCGCCCGCAATCGCCGTCGCCAGCGTCAGAACGAATCGGGGCCATGGCCGGCCTTCACTCAGCTCCTTACTCAAGAGACGCAACCTCCTCTGCGCTTGTGCGGCGCAAAAGGAACGTCGAACGCTGCCAATCAAGCATAGCTGCAGCCGCAACTCTATAGTCCCCGCCGCTCGAGCGACTTGCGCATCGGTGTCGCGCTTTATTTTCCCGAACGACTTCGTTACGGCAGTTGCAGCTCGTATGTCTGTTCAATATGATGCACGCCCCATAAATGATTTTCATGCTCTGCGATTTTTCGGAAACCCGCACGCTCATACATCGCAATCGCCGTTTTCTGATCCTCCGTCGTCTCCAAAAACACTCGCCGGAATCCTTTTTCTTTGGAGTATTGCAGCGATTCCTGAAGCAGCCTTTTGCCAAGTCCCAATCCTCTATATTCCGGGTGAACGATAAACCACCTCAATTGCGCCCGCCGATCGGGATGGCCGACGATTGCAATCGCGCCGACGATTTCATCCCCTGCTTCCGCAAACCAGAATCGATCCTTATCGGGACTGTAATGTTTAAAAAGTCAACGAAAGTCTGACATACGTAGCTTTCGAACACATGGTTATAGCCGCATTCCTTCGCATAAATCCACCCGTGGAGATGAATCAGACTCCCTACGTCTCCAGGCTTCAGATCGCAACGAATCCGAACCTCCTGCCGGATTTGGGGATCGTCGGACAACGCATTTTCAATGGCAGCCATATTTTTAGCAATGTTTCTTTGAGCCTGTTCCGGCAAATGGCCGATCATCAACCGGATTTGGTCGTCAGACCGCGCATCCAGCTTGGCAAGCGCATCTCTTCCCCGATCCGTCAGGCGCAAATAGTACAGCCTGCGATCTTCATCGGATTGTATCCGGTAGATGAGATCCTGCTCTTCGAAACGTTTTAAAATTCGGCTTAAATAGCCGGCATCCAGCCTCAGTTTGTCTATGAGCATTTTAGCTGTGCAGCGATCCGTATGGCCGATTTCGAAAAGTACCCGGGCTTCCGACAGCGAGAAGTCAGTTTCCAGCAAATGTTGATCAAGAAGGCCCAGAACGTTCGTATAAAATCGATTGAACTTGCGAATCACCGGTATCACAGAACTCATGCGGAAGCCACCTCCATATTGTAAGTTTAATGTAGCACCATTATTTGACTTAGTCAACTATATGCGGCTAATTAAACAATCTGATGCCAAATGGAAACCGGCGCAGCTTGCAATCCAAGAGCGTTGTTCAATGTCAGCCAAATGGGGAGACCAAAAAGAAAAAAGGACCCTTTCGGGTCCTTTTTCTTACGAGCAGCGGCTGTAGCCGCAGTTGCTGCATGTTTTGCAGCCTTCGATATTGATCAGCGAGGCGGTGCCGCAAGACGGGCACAGGTCGCGCGAGCCTGCGGCAGCCGAAACGTCGTGGCCGCCGTGACCGCCCGCTCCCGCTTCCGCGCCTCCCGCTACGCCGGATGCCGTTCCCGCTTCGGAAGCCGCCGCTTCCTCGGACGCCAATCCGATATGAAGCTCCAGCGACTTGGCCACCGCATCGGCGATCGACTCCACGCGATTGGCGCCGAAGCCGATGGCGCCCGAGCCGCCGATTCCTTTCAGATGCTTGATCAGCAGCTTGACCTTGTTCCCGTGATCGCCGTAACGCAGGAACAACGAGCAGACGCGGCCAAGCGCTTCCGCCATCGCGAATACGTCCGAACCGGCTTTGCCGACGTTCAGGAAAATTTCGCCAGGCGTGCCGTTAATGTCGTTAATCGTAATGTACGCCATGCCGAACGGCGTATTGACTTTGTATGTCGCACCGCGCAGCACTTGCGGACGGCGCTTGTACTGCTTGTCAAACACCTGCTCCGCCTGCGGCGATACGCCGGCATTCAGCGAAGCGTTAAGCGCGCCGAGCGCCGCTTCGTCCGATTGCGCGCTTGCGGCCGTCGTTTCGGCCGCAGCAGGCGCAGCCGCTGCCGTCGCGGCGTCGGACTTCTCCTCCTTCTTCGTGGACAGCACTTGCGTGTCGCGGCTGCCGTCGCGATAGATCGTGACGCCCTTGCAGCCGAGTTCGAAGGCGAGCTCATAGAGCCGCTTCGTCTCTTCGATCGTAAAGTCGGCCGGACAGTTCGCCGTCTTCGAGATCGAGCTGTCCACCCAGCGCTGGATCGCCGCTTGCACGCGGATGTGATCCTCCGCCGTCAGATCCATCGCCGTCACGAAGAAGTCCGGCAGCTCCTTGCCCGGATTCGCGTCCTTCCATTCCTGAGCGATCGGGACCAGCTGCTTGTCGTAGCCGAGCCGGCTTTTCCGGAAATATTCAAAGGCAAAATACGGCTCGATGCCGGTCGACGTGCCGACCATCGTCCCGGTGCTGCCCGTCGGCGCCTGGGTGATGACCGTCACATTGCGCATGCCGCGGTTGCGGACCGCTTCGCCGACTTCCGGATATTGGGCGATCATATTTTTCATAAAACCGCTCTGTACGAACTTATCCGCATCGAATGCCGGGAACGAGCCTTTCTCCGCGGCGATTTCCGTAGACGCAAGGTACGCCTCACGGGCGATGAAGCCGTACAGCTTGTCGAGAAATTCCAGCGATTCCGGGCTGCCGTAACGAATGCGCAGCTTGATCATCAGCTCCGCCAGCCCCATCGTGCCGAGACCGATGCGGCGCTCGTTCTTCTGATTCCGCTCGTTCTCCGGGAAATGGTACGGCGTCTTGTCGATGACGTTGTCCAGGAAGCGCACCGACCAGCGCGTCACTTTGGACAGTTCGTCCCAAGCGACGTCATCGGCCGCTTCATCGTAGAACTTCGACAGGTTCATCGCCGACAGATTGCAGACGCCCCAGGCCGGCAGCCCCTGCTCGCCGCACGGATTCGTACAGATGATCGGATTGAAGTACCAGCTGTTCGACATCTGATTGTAATATTCCATGAACACGACGCCCGGCTCGGCCGATTTCCACGCCGATTCGATGATCGTATGCCAGATGTCGCGGGCGCGAACCGTCTTGTAGTGCACGATCTTCTTGCCGCGCTGGCGCCACTTCTCCAGATCGCCGTCCCACAGCTCGTCGTACTCGGGATCCTGCGTATCGGGGAAGACGAGATCCCAGTCCAGATCCTCCTTGACCGCGCGCATGAACGCGTTGCTGACGCATACCGACAGGTTGGCGTTGGTCACTTGTCCCATCGTCTGCTTCACCGTAATGAAGTCGTGCAGATCGGGATGCCAGTCGTTAATCATCAGCATAAGCGCGCCGCGCCGGCTTCCGCCCTGCTCGATCAGGCCGGTCGTATAGCTGAACAGGCCGCCCCACGATACCGCACCGCTCGAGGAACCGTTCACGCCTGCGACGATCGCCCGGCGGGGACGCAAGGACGACAGATTGATGCCGACGCCGCCGCCGCGGGCCATAATCTCGGTCATCTCCGTCAACGTCTTCATAATGCCGCCCCGGCTGTCATGCGGCGAAGGGATGACGTAGCAGTTGAACAGCGTCAACTCTTCGCTGGCTCCCGCGCCCGCCGCAATCCGGCCGCCCGGCACGAGCTTCCAGTCGTCGAGAATATAGCGGAACTTCTCACGCCATTCCTTCCGCTTCACTTCCGTTTCTTCCACCGATGCCATCGCCGCCGCCAGGCGGTCCCACATTTCTTCCGGCGTTTTCTCTATCGTAAGCGTCAGTTTGTCGACCGATGACTGTACGATTTCCCCGCTGCGCGTCCGAACCGTCACCGTCTGGCCTTCGCGCGCGATGACTTCGCCCACTTCCTTCGCCGGGAATTTCGGGTCGTCTTTCGTCAGCACGAGGACCACGTCGCCGACCTTCGTCTGGTTCGTATCCGCGTTTTTCCATGCATAACGGTCCAAAAAGATTTTTCGCTCAGCCCTTCAAGCCGGCTCTTCCGCGTCGCCATTTCCACTAGCGAACCGCCTCCCATTTGTCAAGCTAATTACCATATCTTTTTAACGGCATTGTATGAATTTGGCACCATATATTGTGTGCGTTTCTCATTATACTATACTATATATTGATCTTCATATGGATTTTTCGGGATTTTCGCCCATCAACCCCATTCTCCCCCTCTCTAGCTTCCATTTGCTTGTCCGCACTCTTTTTTAACGAATTCTTATGAATCGCCTCCGGAAAGGCCATACTGGAAACATGATGAAACGACACTTGAAAGGAGCGCTAGCCTAGTCATGTTTCCTCCACCTCCCTCCGCCCCGCGGTCCGACGATACCTATGTCGTCCGCAAACTGCATCCGCTCGTCGATTTGCGCTGCGAACGTTCCTGGTTCGAAGAGCTTCAGTCGCGGCTTGAGAAGAACGGCCCCTGGGACGACTGGGGGCTGTACCAGCTGGCGCTCGAGGCGGAGCAATCGAAACGTGTCGCCGACTTCGACGAGCTGCAATGTCTGCGCTGCCTGCCGGCGTTCGAACCGATGGAGCATCAGGTGGCAACGGCCCGCAAAGTGCTGCACGAAATGGGCGGCCGCGCCATTCTCGCCGATGAGGTCGGGTTGGGCAAGACGATCGAGGCGGGACTCGTGCTGAAAGAATATATGGTGCGCGGACTGGTGAAGCGGGCGCTCATTCTGGTGCCGGCCTCCCTCGTCCTGCAGTGGGTGCGGGAGCTGAATCAGAAGTTTGGCATTCCGGCCGTCGCCCAGAAGCGGGCGTACTCCTGGGAGTACGACATCGTCGTCGCCTCGATGGATACGGCGAAGCGCGAGCCCCATCGCGATACGCTGCTCGGCCAGGATTACGATATGCTCATTATCGACGAGGCGCATAAGCTGAAAAACAAAAAGACGAGCAACTATCAGTTCGTCATTCAGCTTCGCAAAAAATATTGCCTGCTGCTGACGGCCACTCCGGTTCAAAACGATCTGGACGAGCTCTACAATTTGATCACGCTGCTCAAACCGGGCCAGCTTGGCGGACAAAGCGAATTCGCAGCCAATTTCGTGCTCGGCAAGCGGCTGCCGAAAATGAGGACCAGCTGCAGGAGACGCTCTCCTCGGTGATGATTCGGAACCGGCGCAGCGAGGGTAATATTCATTTTACAAAGCGCTTTGTCAAAAATGTGCCGCTTCTGCTCTCGCAGGAGGAACAGGCGCTCTACGACGCGGTCACCCGGTTTGTCCGGGAGCGGTACGAAGAGAGCGGCGGCGACTTGTCCAGCATGCTGTCGCTTGTCACGCTGCAGCGCGAAGTATGCTCGAGCCGCGACGCCGTGTTCGTCACGCTGGTCAATCTGTTCAAGAAGACCGCCGAGGATTCGCCGATACGGGCGAAAATATGGGAGCTGGTGGAAGTGATCCGCCAAATCAAGGCGAACACCAAGGCCGAGAAGGCGCTTGAGCTTGTGAAAGAAATGAACGATAAAGTGATTATTTTCACCGAATACCGGGCGACGCAGGAAGCGCTGCTGCAATTTTCCGGACGCACGGCCTGACCGCCGTGCCGTATCGGGGCGGCATGAACCGGGGCAAAAAGACTGGATGATGGACCTGTTCCGGGGCAAGGCGCAAGTGCTGATCGCCACCGAAGCGGGCGGCGAGGGCATCAATCTGCAGTTTTGCAACCATATTATCAATTTCGATCTGCCGTGGAACCCGATGCGGGTCGAGCAGCGGATCGGACGGATTCACCGTCTCGGCCAGACGAAGGACGTTAAAATCTACAACCTGTGCACGCTCGGCACGATCGAAGAGCATATCGTCCACCTGCTTCACGAGAAAATCAATCTGTTCGAGATGGTCATCGGTGACCTGGATCATATTCTCGAACGGTTCGAGCAGGACGATCAATCGCTTGAGCACAAGCTTGCCCGCCTCATGCTGGAATCGGACAACAGCCGCGATTTGCGCGCGGGCATCGATTCGCTCGGCTCGTCGCTGAACCGGATTCGCGGCGAAGTCCAGGTCGCGGAGCGGTCCGGCGACGCTCCCCCCTCCTTGGGCCGGGGCGGAAAGCCGGGCGGAAGGTGGAGGAAAGATCGTGAACGAGAAGCAAATTCACCGGTTCGTCCAACGTTATCTGGATGCGACCGGCTGCCACATTATCGAAAAATCGCCGGCCCACTTCACGGTCAAGCTGTCGCCTGAAGCCGACCGTGCCCTGACGAACCGTCCCTACTACTGGAGCTTCGTAGACCGTACCGGCGCGGAGCCCGAGACGATGACGTTCCGATTCATTACGGACAAGTCGAAATATGAAACGAACGCCAATGCCGCACCGGCGGACCATGCGGGCCGCTCCGGCATGGATGCGGCGGCCGACGCCGCAATGGCGCGTTCCCTCGGCTTCGTGCACGGCTCGCCCGCGGCGCCGGCGCGCGTCCCCGAGGAAGTGCTTCACTTCGGCTCGCAGCGGCTGGAGCAAATTTTGGCGCCGCCCGGGCGGGAGGCCGCTTCGTCTGTCTGTTCCAGGAGCCGGAGCGGCGAAGCCGCCACCCGCTGGAATCGACGCCTTACACCGCATGGCTAGGCGTCAATATGAAGGTCGAATTCGCTTCCGACCGGAAGCGGGAAGAGATTCATTCGTTCGGCGTTTCGCTCGCGACCGGCCAATTCGTCGAACGGTTCCAAGAACGGCTCGTCAATCTGCGGATGACGCCGCGCCTGCCTCCGAACATTCATCTGGCGAAGAACGGATTGACGCTCGGCAAGGCGCTGGCCGCGATTGAAGGCTCGCTGGAGAAGAAACTGCGCGGTTACGATTACGAATGGGCCAAAGAAGCTTCGCAGCGGCTGGAAGAGGAACTGGCGCAGGTCGCGCATTACTACGAACCGCTTATCGCCGGCGCCGAGGAGGAGTCTAAGGCGGCGATCGCCGAACAGTACGAGCGGCGGAAGGAAGAAATCCGCTGGCAGTACGAGCCGAGAGTGACGGCATCCGTCATAAATTGCGGTATCTTTCATCTGGAAGGGATCGGATAAGTCCGCATTAGACGTTTTCCTGCGCAATCCGGCAAAATAGAACGTCGATGCGGCAGCCGGACGCGACAGGTTCCTACACTCTTTTCCCTGCTTGTCCGCTACAATGGACGGTACATCGTCCGTCACGACGAAAAACGGGAGGATGAACGAGCCTTGAGTCAAACGATGCGCAAATGGGTGCCCGCCTATGCGGCCGCCCTTATCTTTCTCGCCGCCGCAGGATTGATGCCGCCGGCCGCAAGCGCGGCCAGACCGGCAACGCTGCATGAACAGGTAAGCCAATGGATCGAGGCTTTGTCCGCCGAAAGCGGCTACGAATTGTGGAAATCGGCCGCTTATAGCATCTCGCCGCTCGGTCCCGGCACGCACAGCTGGTACGTAACCGTCAAGAACGGTCCGGCAATTGCCGGCTATCTGATTGTGGAAGCGACGGACCGCGAAGCGGAACCGTACCGTCTTGTCGAGTACGGCTCCGGCCCCCATCCGCTGTTCGATTCCGCTGTTCTTCGACACGGAATGAGCAAGGAAGGAATCGGCCGCTATAAGGCCGTACCGCTTTATTATCATCCTTTGCTGGCGGTCTGGCATATTACGAAGCCGGATGGCGCCGTTCTGTACGCCGATGCGATGAGCGGGGAAACGCTGCCGATCGACGACAAGCTGCTGGGCGAAGCCGTGAGCGAAGCGGGCGAGCCGAACGGCGTTTCCGCCGCAGCGTCGATCGAAACGGCGTCGATCGAAACGGTAAAAGATACCGCCATCGACAAGCCCCGACCGGCCTGGGAGGTGTCCGTCCGCCGCAACGCTTCTTTCGAAAGGTACGACCGGATGCCCTGGCTGACCGGATCGCCGCTGGCGGCAAGCGAACGGCATCTGCTGCCCGCAATGCTGGACAAGCGCGCGGAAATCCGGTACACCGCAGAGCTGTACCGGAATACGACCCGCTTCGTATGGGCTGTCGCCGGTTACGACCAATGGTCCGACGGCACGACCGAACATACTTACATTACGCTTGAAGGCGAAGGAACGCGAAACGTCTTATTTGACCTGCTTCTGTCTGAAGGGGAATTTTACCGATAATTTGTCTTTGAACGAACGCCAACGCCGATTGTTCCACCACATCGCGATCGATGCCGGCGCCATTCCGAACCAGCGCACATGCCACGGCCCTCTTGCCGACCTGGCTTCGGACCGGCTCCGGCGTCTTTCTTCCTTGGGCGTTTCGATATATTGCACGAATCGTTCCGTTATATATTTGATATACTCGTCTGCATCCGCCATCGTTAATGCCTCCCTTTTCCTTCGTAAATTTCCCGTTTCCCATAATTCTATTGTGCCCGCCCGGCGCCTTCTCCAAACGAACAAACTCTCGCACGTATGGACTTCCCTGCCGCTGCGCACAATATTTAGAAAACGATCCCGGTCCTTCACAGGAGGTTATGACATTATCGATGCGACACATGACGAATCGTTCCTCTTTTCGCCGGTTCCTTGCATGCGTTAGCGCAGTGTTGATCGTTCAGATGATTGCCGCCCTGTCCGTTCATCCGGCCTATGCTTCCGATCCCCCCTCCTATAAACGGGCGCTTCCGACGGCCGAAGTACTGCTGGACGCCGGACACGGCGGAATTGACGGCGGGGCTTCTTACGGCGGCGTGCTGGAAAAAACATCAATCTCGCGATCGCCAAAAAGGTTTACCTGCTTCTTAACAGCGAAGGCATTCCGACCGTGCTGAATCGGACCGGCGATTACGCCTTGAGCGACGACAACCGCTGGCATGCGAGCCGCTCGCGGCACCGGCGCGATCTGAGCCAAAGAAGACAGCTTACGGATGAAATCAAAGTGCAAATACTCGTCAGCCTGCACGTAAATGCCGCCAGAAAAAAAGTAAACGCGGTCCGCTCGTGCTTCACCAGGACAATGAGGAAAGCGTCAAGCTTGCAACATGCATTCAGGAGGCGCTCAATCGGCAGCAGGGCACGCGTGCGAAGCCGAAGCTCGGCAAGCCGTTCTACCTGCTTAACAGCGTCAAGCGTCCGGCCGTCATCGTGGAGATGGGCTTCATCACCAATGCCGAAGACCGCGCCATGCTCACCGACCCGCAGCAGCAAACGGCGATCGCTCAGGCGATCGTCTCCGGCATTCGCCAGTATCGCGAGCGGGCCGCCAAACAGGACTAAAGACGCAATCCTTCGGGGAAAGCCGGAAGTCCGCGCACGATGTCGGGCAGCTTGACGAAATCGGCTGTCCGCTGCAATGCCGGCAACGAGCTGCGCAGGACCTTAGATGTGTAAAGTCCCGGAGGGCCGACATGACCGATGACGACGCAATCGCTCCGGGATTGCAGCTGCCGGCTCAGCACGTTAACCTGTTTGGCGATATAGGCCGGCTTATACGAATTGTCAAGAAAGACGTTGTTGACGGCATAAGGCACCCCGATTTCGGCCGCCAGCTTCGGAATGACCGAATGTTCCGTCGTCCGGCTGTCGAGAAAGATGAGCCCCCGCTCCTTGCACACCGTCAGAACGATGCGCATGACGCGTTCGTCGGCCGTCGCTTTCGAGCCCATATGATTATTCATACCGATCGCATACGGAATATGATCGATCGCCGCTTCCACCCGCTTGCGGATTTCGCTGTCGTCAAGATCCGTCGTAATGGCGCCCGGTCCGAGCCACTCCTTCTTTCCCCGCACCGGCTCCATCGGCATATGGACGATCACATCGTGTCCGAGCCGGTGAGCCTCCTCCGCATCCGCCTTCGAGGTGGGCATAAACGGCATGACGGCGACCGTGAATTTGACCGGCAGTGCCATCATTTCCTTCGTCCCGGACATCCCGTTTCCGAAATCGTCGATCACAAGAGCGATCCGTTTGCGGACGCCGGTTTCCTTGCCGGTTTTGACGCCGGCTGGCGCCGCATCGGCCGGGAAAACAGCGGCGAAGAGCATGAAGGCGGCGCATGCCGCCATAATCGTTGCTTTTCCCCATTTTTGCGCTTTCCG
Source organism: Paenibacillus cisolokensis (assembly GCF_018403665.1). GTDB lineage: Bacteria > Bacillota > Bacilli > Paenibacillales > Paenibacillaceae > Paenibacillus_AH > Paenibacillus_AH cisolokensis. Next base: position 17,184 of record NZ_BOVJ01000064.1, on the reverse strand, counting down.
TTTCATCCTGCCATAGCTCCTTTCGGTACCTTGTTTTCCTCCTCATTCTTTGTGTCAGACGGGTAAAATATGTAGCCGCAGCAAGGAGAAATCCGCCAACAGAACGGCAAATATTGACTGAAAATTAGAACTTCGTCCCGTCGCTTGACGGCCCGCCGGAGCGCATGCTAAGATAACTATCGTGATTGCGATACGATATGCGGTCGTGGCGGAATTGGCAGACGCGCTAGATTCAGGTTCTAGTGGTAGCAATACCGTGGAGGTTCAAGTCCTCTCGACCGCACCATATTGCATCCCAGACGATGACGAACAAGCCTTCAACCTGATTCGCTCCGCTTGACCGGACACTCATGGTTGAAGGTTTTTTAGTTGCAGAGATTCAAAACCGTTTATGCCAAATCGAAAAAAACAATTGACACGATTGAAGATACTGTGGTAACTTGCATTTATATCCATTTGACTTTAACGGAAAGGAGCAGGACTGTCATGAAAGCGATCAACGTATTTATTTCATTAGGGCATCTTCACGACTCGGCCCGCAATTTCATACTCCCTAACGTGACGGCCCTGACTCCGGATCTATCGGATTCGAACAGAGGATAACGCGACCGCTGTTCGTTTCGCGTAAACTCCGAACGAGTATTCAGGCGCATGTCACGGTTCACCGTGGCATGCGCTTTTGCTATGCAGAGCAAAGCACATCGCTTCCGGGCGGTGTGTTTTTTTGTTCGCAAAACGCCCCTGCCGAACCGTTGTCGCAATTCGAGAGAGGAGAGTTTCTGATGATTTCGGTAATGCAAAAACTCGGCTGGTTTTTCAGACTGGAGTGGAAACGGTACGCGATCGCCATTCCGCTGCTTACGATTGCGGGAATATTGGAGATCATTCCCCCGATGCTTGTCGGCCGTTCGATTGACGCCATTCAGCTGAACGATATGACATGGGAGAAGATTACCGTAACGCTGCTGCAGCTGGCGGGCATTACGATCGGTGTGTACATCATTTCCTATATATGGATATATAAATTGTTCGGCGGTTCGTTCGTGGTGGAACGGATGCTGCGTTCGCGGCTTATGCGCCATTTTCTGAAGATGACGCCGACTTTCTATGAGAAGAACCGGACGGGCGACTTGATGGCCCGGGCGACGAACGATCTGCAGGCCGTATCGATGACGGCCGGATTCGGCATTCTGACGCTGCTCGATTCGACGCTGTGGATGGCGACGCTGCTGGTGACGATGACCGTGCTGGTCTCATGGAAGCTGACGCTGGCGGCCATCCTGCCGCTGCCTATTATGGCCATTCTGGTCAGTATTTACGGCAAATGGATTCACAAGCGCTTCACGGAAGCGCAAGATGCGTTTGGCGAAATGAACGACGGCGTGCTGGAGACGGTCTCGGGCATCCGGGTCATTCGCGCTTTCACCCAGGAACGGGCTGCGGAGAAGCAGTTCGCCGACGTCACGCAAAACGTGCTGCACAAAAATCTGGCCGTCGTTCGCATCGATGCGCTATTCGAACCGACGATCAAAGTGCTGGTCGGCGTCAGTTACTTGATCGGCCTCGGTTACGGCGCGTATCTGGTGTTTCACAATGAGTTGACGATCGGCGCACTGGTCGCCTTTAACGTCTACCTCGGAATGCTGATCTGGCCAATGTTCGCCGTCGGCGAATTAATCAACATCATGCAGCGGGGCAACGCTTCGCTCGACCGGGTCTACGAAACGCTCGGATACAAGCCGGATGTGCCCGAGCCTGAGCGTGAGAATACCGAGCCGGTGGAACGGCCGGGCAGGATCGAATTCCGGAACGTGACGTTCCGCTATCCCTCCTCATCCGCCGACAATTTGACAGACGTGTCGTTCGTGCTGGAACCGGGACAGACGCTCGGCATTGCGGGACGGACCGGCAGCGGCAAATCGACACTGATCAAGCAGCTGCTGCGTGAGTATCCGCCCGGCCAGGGCTCGATCACCATTTCCGGCGTGCCCATCGAGCGGATCGATATGGATCGGCTGAAATCGTGGTACGGATATGTGCCGCAGGAGCAGTTTTTGTTCTCCCGGACGGTGAAAAGCAATATTTTGTTCGGTTCCTCCGATGCGACGGACAACGAACTGGATCATGCGCTGGCCATGTCGGCGTTCAAAAAGATCTTGCGTTTCTGCCGAACGGGCTGGAAACGTTGGTCGGCGAGAAAGGCGTAGCGTTGTCGGGAGGCCAGAAGCAGCGCGTCTCAATCGCAAGATCGCTAATCGCCAATCCGGACATTCTCATACTGGACGACGCGCTATCCGCTGTGGATGCCAGAACCGAGGCGGAAATTATCGCGAATATCCGGTCGACCCGGGCAGGCAAAACGACGTTGATCGCAACCCACCGGCTTTCCGCTATTCAGCACGCCGACCTGATCATCGTGCTGGAAGACGGCCGAATTGTCGAAAGGGGAACGCACGATGAATTGATGCGGCTGGGCGGCTGGTACAAGGAACAGTTCGAACGGCAGCAGGTGGAAGCGAAATCCGAAAGCGGGTGACATGAATGAGCATGGAAATGGAACATTATGACCTGGACGCCGACCGTACGACAATCGGCAAAGGCAAGACGGTCATGCGCCTGGTCAAATACGCGCTGCATTTTCGAACGCAGCTGTTTATTGCGTTGTTCATGCTGACCGTCGCCGTCGGCACCGACCTGGTCGGGCCGCTGGTGGCGAAACGGCTGATCGACGAGCATATATCGGGCATCGAGCGCCGGTGGTATCAGACGGAATCGGCGGGAGCCTACGCGGTAGCGTATGACGGCGCCCTGTACAAAAGGGAAGACCGCTTTGCCGACGGCGAACGCCGCGGCCCTGAAGCTCGGATTCTGCAGGTGGGACGCGATTATTATTTTATCGGGCAGCCCATCGCGGCCGACGGGGCGCGGAGCGTAACGGACGACGGCAGCGTCGCTATCGCGGCAGGCGCGGAGACGGCGGTCTACCCCGCGCAGAAATTAAGCCGGCAAGAGCTGCTGCGCTTCTTTCTTCCCGAGCTCAGCGGCATTCTCCGTCTGTGCTGGATTTATTTCGGGCTGATTCTCGTTTCGGCGGTATTTTCCTACGGACAGCGGTACTATTTGCAGGCGGCGGCCAACCGCATTATCCGCAAATTGCGCATCGATGTTTTCGGCCAGATGAACCGGCTGCCGATCCGCTATTTCGACAATCTTCCGGCCGGAAAGGTCGTCTCGCGGATTACGAACGATACGGAAACGATTCGCGAGCTGTACGTGACGGTATTGGCGAACTTTTTTACGGGTACGGTCTATATGGCGGGGATATTTGCGGCTTTGTTCATCCTCGATGTCCGGCTCGCGGCCATATGCCTGTTCATTATCCCGGTATTGGCCGTCTGGATCTATATTTACGGCAAAGCCGCCAAACGGTACAACCATACCATTCGCTCGACGATCAGCGAAATTAACGGCAGAATCAACGAGTCGATTCAGGGCATCCCGGTCATTAAAGCTTTCCGCAAGGAACGGATGATGGAAGAGGAGCTCGAGACGTTCAACAACAAGCTGTTCGACTTCAAAAACCGGCTGCTTAGTCTGAATGCGCTGACCGGCCACAATCTGGTCGGCGTCATCCGGAATATCGCATTTGTCTCCTTGATCTGGTATTTCGGAGGCGTTTCGATAAGCGGGCCGCAAGATGCCGTGACGCTTGGCGTGCTGTACGCGTTCGTCGATTATTTGAACCGTCTGTTCAACCCGATTGTCGGCATCGTGAATCAGCTGCCCAATCTGGAGACGGCGCTGGTATCCGCGGAGCGTGTATTCGTGCTGATGGACGAACCGGGTGAAGACGTATCCGATCAGGTAATGGCGCGCTATAAAGGCAACGTGAAATTCGAAAACGTCTGGTTCGCATACAAAGAGGACGAATATGTGCTGAAAGGCATTTCGTTCGAAGCGAAGCAAGGTCAGACGGTTGCGCTGGTCGGTCATACGGGCTCTGGCAAGAGCTCCATCCTCAACCTGCTCTTCCGTTTCTACGACGTCGAAAGCGGCAGCATCAAGATCGACGGCGTCGACATCCGCGACATGCCGCGGCAGACGATGCGCCGGCATATGGGCATCGTGCTGCAGGACCCGTTCTTGTTCACGGGGACGATTGCGTCCAACGTCTCGCTGAACGACCCTTCGATCTCCCGGGAACAGGTGGAGAAAGCGCTGCGTGATGTAGGCGCGGACCGGCTGCTCGGCCAGCTTCCCAAAGGAATCGACGAGCCGGTTATCGAGAAAGGCGGAACGCTGTCCGCCGGTCAGCGGCAGCTGATCTCGTTCGCCCGCGCGCTGGCGTTCGACCCGGCCATTCTCATTCTTGATGAAGCGACCTCGAATATCGATACAGAGACGGAAGCGGTCATTCAGAACGCGCTTGAAGTGGTCAAAAAAGGCCGCACGACGTTCGTCATCGCCCACCGGCTGTCGACCATCAAGAGCGCCGATCTGATCTTGGTGCTGGACCGGGGCGAAATTGTCGAGCGCGGCGATCACGACACGCTGATGAAACGGCGCGGCAAGTACTATCAGATGTATCAAATCCAGCAAGGCGAACTGGCGTCGACCGTTTGATGACGGCAAAAAGAAATTATTTATTCAAATTAATGCTTGACTCGCTACTTTTATTTGTGATATATTATTTTTGTTGACATCATTACTTCCCACACGGAAGCGAGTCATCTGCGGTCGTGGCGGAATTGGCAGACGCGCTAGATTCAGGTTCTAGTGGTGTAACAGCCGTGGAGGTTCAAGTCCTCTCGACCGCACCATATTCACAATGAACTGCTCGTAAAATTGTCCTTGCGGCGATTTACGAGCTTTTTTGTTTGCCCAGGCGAAAAAAATCGCTATTGATCATGGAATAGTAGTGTGTTACGCTACAATCAACTACTAATCAATAATTAGTACAGGAGGCCGCTATGAAGAAATCAGACTATCTGGCCATATTGAAAGAACATTTGGAAACGAAAATATCCCCCGACGAATTGGAAGACATTTTATCCGATTACGAAAGCTTCTTCCACGCCGGAATGGAGGATGGCAAAACGGAAGAGCAAATTTCCGACGAATTGGGCCCTCCTGCATTTTGGCGAAATCGTTGCTCGAAGGAAGAGAAAAAGATCAGCCGGATAAGCGTATTGCCGTTCCCGAGAAACGGTTGTTCGCGTTTCTGATCGACTCCGTCATCGCCGTCGTTCCCGTTCTTGTTCTCGCTTTCTTCGTAGGGAAGCTGTTCGCCGTCACTCCGCTTTTGTCCGTATCCTATCCGTCACCGCTGATCGGAACTGTCATTTACTCGAGCTACCCGGTATACACATCGACCTCAATAGATGTAATCGAACTGACGGAAAGCCCGGCGCCAATGAAGCAGCATGTCGGTTCCGACCGGAACGATCGAACCGGATCGCCGTCAGCCGTCATCGATAACCGCCCTTCCCCTGTCGACAGCACCCGGGATCCGATCAATCCCGCCCTCAGTTTCATAGCTGCGGTATGCATCGGTTTTTACTTGTTGTACGCTTTCGTTTGCACATTATGGTTGAAAGGTCAGACTGTCGGCAAGAAAGTCATGAACATTTATGTGCGAAAATCCGATACGGATTCGGTCAAGAGCGGCACGATCATTGTCCGGGAGGTTGTCGGCAAAATCTTGATGAACTCCATTCCCGTCATCCCTTTGATTTCGCTGTTCACGATGATATTTACCCGCGACCGCAAAACGTTGCACGATATGTTGTCGGATACCGTCGTGGCGGATAAGTAGAGGTACATGGTATGGACGCTCAACTGAAAAAAGGCGTATTGGAAATGTGCATTTTGTACAAGCTCAAGGACGAACCGTTATACGGCTATGAATTGATGAAATCGGTCCGGCTATCGTTCCCGGATGTTTACGAAGGGACGATCTACACCATATTGCGTCGGCTGAATGCCAGCGGATATGCCAGCATAACGAAAATCGAGTCTCCGAACGGCCCGGCCCGAAAATATTATCATCTGACGGAAGAAGGTCAGGCATATTTGAACCGGATGATCCGGGAGTGGAAGGAACTGGTCGAAAACGTTGCCGCCATCGGAATCCGGGTATGAAGCAAAATGCCGCCATGTTCCCGAAGCGAATATCCGGCAAAATGATTCATCGATTTCGTTATCTTGCTTTTTCATTCCAAAATGCGCGCATAATCGGCCTGCAGGGGGTATACTTGTTATCGGAGGCGAACGAATATGCAAGAGCCCGCACCTGCAACAGACGAGCAGTGGCAAGCGATCCTCAATAATGACGCTTCTTACAACGGCCAATTTTATTATGCTGTCAAATCGACAGGCATTTTCTGTTATCCGTCCTGCAAATCGAAACCGCCGAAAAGAGAAAACATCGGCATTTATTATTCGGCCGAACAAGCGCTAACCCGATTTCGCCCTTGCAAACGGTGCAAACCGACAGGACAGCGATTGCCGGATGAAGAATGGATTGCCGTCGTAACGGAGTACATCGAACGGAACTATGGCGAAAATTTAAAGCTGGAACATCTTGCAAACATTTGCCACGGTACGCCGTATCACCTGCACCGTACATTCAAAAAGGTGAAAGGAATGACGCCCGCAGCCTTCATTCAACAATTCCGCATCGATAACGCCAAGGACTTGTTGAGACGCACCGATAAAACGGTCGCAGAAGTCGGCGAATGCGTAGGTTTGCCGAATACGCCCTACTTTATTACGCTGTTCAAAAAAATGACCGGCTATACCCCGGAAAGCTACCGCAAATGGCATAAGCAGCACGCTAACCTGTAAAGGAGGCGATGAATGAATGGCACCGGACAACGGATTCATTTACTGGTCGTTACTTGCTCATGAGGAATGGAAGCTGCATCTCGCCATGACGGAAGGCGGGCTTTGCTTCGTCGGTTCAAATAACCAGCCGTTCGAGGAACTGAAAGATTGGGCATCCTCCCGTTATCCAGGCAGAACGCTGGTTCGGGATGACGAATCGCTGCGTCCCTACTCGACTGAGATCGTCGAATATTTGCAAGCAACACGCCAATCCTTTTCGTTTCCCGTTGTTTTACGGGGAACTCCCTTTCAAGAAGCGGTATGGAACGCACTTCGCCAGATTCCGTACGGACAAACCCGATCTTATTCCGATATCGCGCTGCACATTCAGAAACCGGCTTCGGTTCGCGCAGTAGGCGCCGCAATCGGGGCAAACCCCGTTTTAATTACCGTACCTTGTCATCGCGTCATCGGCAAAAACGGAGCGCTTACCGGTTACCGGGGCGGCCTGGACATGAAAACAAAATTGCTGGAACTGGAACGGACCGGTTCGCGCGGAGAGGGACAGCTTCTTCATGCCTAATAAGCCCATACGAACAAGGCATTTTGATTACGGACAAGCCGAGATCGGTTAGGTTCTATCGCCTCCCTATACTTGTGAGCCATTTGAATCGATCGGTTCGTCTCCTCCTAGGCCAAACATGAAAAAACCGCGAAACGCCTTGATTTGACAAGGCTTCTCGCGTTTTTTTCTCTAGTCGAACAGATCGCCGAGGACATCGAGCACGCTTTTTTCTTTTTATACGGATAACCGTGCTTGTCGTATTTCGATTTGCCGTGTCCGTAATGGCCGCGTTGATCGTAACCGTATCCTTGCTGGGGCGTCCCATACCCCTGCTGGGGGCCGTAGCCTGGGGGCGGACCGCCGTACGGAGCGTGTGGCGCCGCTCCCGGAGCCGCTTGCGGAGGCCGATCGTACGGCTCCTGCTCCATTCGCCCGATCTCTTCCTGCAGCTCGTGCACGCCACGCATCAGCTTGTCCAGCTCTCCCCGGTCCAGCCACACGCCCTTGCAATCCGGGCATACGTCGATCATGACGCCGTTTTTCTCGACTTCGCGCATGCGCACATCTTCACAAACCGGACATTTCATCGCAATCCCTCCTCGCTTTCATGCCCTCTTTCCTTATACGGCTCATTCGTCAAAAGGATTCGCCCGTTTTCGGAAGCCGGCTGATAAATGTAGCGTCTGCTCACTTTGACGACACGGCGGTTTGGTTTGCGGATCACGACCGACTCGTCGTCCCAGGCCACCACGATGCCGAGCACATCGTTGCTCTCGATGCCGTCCCGAACGACCCGAACCGTTTCGCCGCTTTGCCTGAACCGATCCAACTGCTCTTCGCTAACCATGCTCTTCCTCCATATTGTAAATGCGTCCCCATTGGCAAAAGGCCCCCACATCGCGCCTGACGCTTGCGATATGGGGGACTGTCGCGATTTACGCTGCCGGTCAGCGGCAGCATGGTCGAAGTGTTGCATTTTGGGAGTCTGTGCGCGAATCAGCCGACATGCTCCTTCGTGTCGTTCGTTTCATACCATTCGTCCAGCACGCGGGAAGACATGACGCGATTCGAAACATACTCCGCCTGCTTGTCCGTAAACTGGTGCCGCCATTCGATGCCAAGCTCTTCGCAAAGCTTGACGACCGTCAGCAGCTCGGACCAGGCTACGTAACGCTTATACCAGAAGAACTGCGGATGCTCGATCATATAAGGGTACAAATCGTCGAATTCGGTGTGCTTGCAATCCAGCGCACGCTCGAAGTGAATTTTGGCATCCGACAGTTTGGACTCAAAAAACTCGCGGTTTGCAATAGCCATTTTGTGCGCCTCCCCTCTGCTTACTTTATATTATAAAGGAAATGATCCGGCAGCGAAAGATCGATCAGCCGCCGCCCGTTCAGGCAAACGTGATGGTTCCGTTGTCGAGCGAGGCGATTTTGACCAGCGAATCGACTCGGATTCCTTGTTCGCGCAATGTTCTCGCGCCGGATTGGAACGTCTTTTCGATGACGACCCCGATTCCTGCCAGCTCAGCGCCGGAGCGTTTAATAATTTTAATGAGCCCCCGGGCCGCGTCTCCGTTCGCAATGATGTCGTCAATGAACAATACCCGGTCCCCATCGTGAAGAAACTTTTTGGACACCATAATGTCGGTCACGATGCCTTGCGTAAAAGAGGGTACCCGTTCGCAATACGATTCCGGATCGGCGATGAGCGTCTTCTTCCGGCGCGCGAACAGCAGCGGAACGCCAAGCGCCTGAGCGGTCGCGAAGGCGATCGGAATGCCGGACGATTCCAGCGTGACAACCTTCGTGATCTTCTCCCCCTCATAAAGCCGGGCAAATTGCTGCCCCATCTCCGTCGTCAATACCGGATCGACCTGATGATTCAGCAGCGCATCCAGTCTCAACACATCGCTGCTGATGACCGACGCCTCCTGTAAAATTCTCTTCTTGAGCGTCTCCATATGACCCCTCCACACAAAATCTTATTCGTTACATTACCACAGCCGGCGGAACTTTCGCAAGCGCGGAGCAGAAGCCCGAAAATGCCGGCTTGTCATGCCCGTCCATTCACGGACATACCTTGTATAGTACAAGGCTTTCGAAAGCGGGGGCGGGAAATGAAAAGGACGGGCAAAGTATTGCAAATCGCATTTACCTATATCGGCACGATCGTCGGCGCCGGGTTTGCGACAGGGCAGGAAATTTTGCAGTTTTTCACCCGTTTCGGACATTGGGGGACGTTCACCATTGCGGTGGCGACGCTGCTGTTTATCTGGCTCGGCACCAAAATGATGGTGCTCGCGGGAGAAATTCAGGCCAAGTCTTACGAGGATTTGAACAAAGCGCTGTTCGGCGAGCGGGCCGGCCGCCTCGTCAGCCTTTTTATGATGGTCATTCTGCTCGGGGTCATTGCCGTCATGATGGCGGGAGCCGGATCGATCTTTTACGAGCATTGGAACATCTCGTATGTCTCTGGACTGCTCATTACGATAGCCGGCTGTTATGTGCTGCTGCGCAAAGGCATGAAATCGATACTGACCGTCAACACCATTGTCGTACCGCTTATGCTGCTGTTTACCGTGATCGTCCTGGCCGACGCAATCGCATCCCCCGGCTCGAGCCGATGGTTGACGATCAAGACCGATCTGTCGCCGTGGGCCGCCTGGGCTGCGCCTTTTCTGTACGCCGCCTTCAACTTGTCGATGTCTCAAGCCGTTCTCGTGCCGCTCGGCGCCCAGATCGGCGACCGGAAGACGATTGTGGCGGGGGCCTGGATTGGCGGAATCGGGATCGGCTTTATGCTGCTGGCCGGCCATATCGCCTTGTCGATGCATATGCCCGGCGTTCAGCAATTCGCCATCCCGATGGGCGGCATTGCCCGCGGGCTGGGCCAGGGCTTGCAATGGATTTATACCGCTTTGATCTTCGCGGAAATTTTCACGACCTTGATCGCCGACATCTACGGCCTGTCACTGCAGCTGCAGGAACGGCTGAAATGGCCGCGCAACTTGCTGACGGCGATCATTCTCCTGATCTGCTTTTTTGCCAGCCGGATCGGCTTCGAGCCTCTATTGTCCACCCTCTATCCGCTGTTCGGCCTCTTCAGCCTCGGGTGGCTTGCCTTGATCATCCGGCAACGGACGGAAGCGAAAGGGACGCCTACCGGGCGCAACTAGTCGCCCAAGAGACGCCCCTGGAAGCGGTCTGGCAAACGAATGGGTCCGGAAAACCCGGTGTCAGGAATCGGGCTTCATCTCCGCGTACACCTGCTTCAGCTGGTTAATAACGCGTTGCAGCGAATATTCTTTCTTCGCTCTTTCCCATGCCGAGCGCGCCAGATTATAGCGGAAGGCCGGATCGGTAACGACCTTCACCAGCGCTTCGCATAACGCGTCGGGATCGTCGGGCGGAACGAGCAGTCCGTTCTCGCCATCCGTAATTTGCTCCGCTATCCCCCCGACATTCGTTCCGACGAGCGCCAGCCAACAAAGCGCCGCCTCGGCAAATACCGAACCGAACGCTTCCGCCCGGGAAGGAAGCACGAATATATCGAAGAACGGCATGAATTGTTCGGGGTGCAGCATATAACCGTAAAAATAATATCATCGTACAGACCGAGCGACACCGCGAGCTGCTCCAACTCTTTGCGAATCGGTCCGTCGCCGATAATATGGAGCATGAACGGATGCCCCTGGCTCTTCAGCTTGGCGCAGGCATGCAGCAAAACGTCGAGCCCTTTGGCGGGAACGAGACGGCAAACGGTAATGAGCTGCGGCACTTCGTTCTCATGCGCAACCGGCTTGAACCGTCTTTCGTCGAAGCCGTTCGGGATGACCTGAATGCGCTCAGCATCCTGTACGTAAGGAGCCAGGTACGAGCGGAACGAATGGGAAACGGTCAGCAGCCGGTCGGCCTTCGCCTCCAGCTCGCCATAGAGCGACGTCAAAACCGGTGCGCGGCATCGCCTTCGCGGATTTTGCCGTTCAAAATCAGCTCGCGTTCGTAGCTGGAGTGGATCGTCACCGCCAGCGGCGTATCGGGAAAAAGCCGTTTCATGGATAGCGCGGCGATCGGATGATGGGCATGAATGAGGTCGTAATTTTGCTGGATACGCAGCCGTGTCCACCACAAATAGTCGCGAAACGTCTGCATATATTTGTCGACGACCGGATCACCGGCAAAAGCGGCCGCATCGAACGTTTCGAATGCAATTTCCTCATGCCCTTTTCCTCTGACCCGCTTGGGCAAAGAGAACAAATCCATCTTCCAGCCTGCCTTATTGAACCGCTCCCGGATGTACGGAACCATGGACGACACCCCGCCGGGCTGCTCCGGCGGAAAAACAACGCTTGCAGGATGTTCAAAAGCTGACCTCCTAAAGACTTTGCGGAGCAAAGTCACTTCGTAAGCATAAGCTTAGACTTTTCGAAGAAAAGTCACATCGTAAGCATAAGCTTAGACTTTTCGAAGAAAAGTCACTTCGTAAGCATAAGCTTAGACTTTTCGAAGAAAAGTCACTTCATAAGCTTGAGTCCGGGCTTCGGGCTTGGCTATCGTGAAATCAAACGCTGTGCTGCAACCCGTTCCTTCATATATTATAAGACTTTGCCGCGAGAAAAAGTACCCCCGCCGCTGCCGGCAACTTGTCGTTCGCTTACGCCGCCGTCCCTGTTGCCGTTCGTTCGAGACGCCGCCTTCAAGCGGCGCCCGCCTTATCGCCTTTGCGCCGGCTTGATCCGCTTGAGCGCATACAGCTCGTCGTCCAGCGACTGGCTGCGTTCCGCGATCAATACGCGCGCGTCTTCCACACCCTGGTTGTACGCGTACGGACCGATCTCGCCGAGCATCCAGTCGAGCAGCTGCTCGGCAGCCAGCCGGCCGATCGTCTCCGACCTTTCTTCTTCAAAATAGAGCCTGATACGCTCGATTAGCGCCTCTTTCTCTTCGCGGGGCAGTTTGAATACCATACCGTTATTCGCCTCCCGACAATTCCCTGCAATACTTGCGGGCGGCTAGTTCCGTCCCGCGTCAAGCGCGAGCTCGCCTTTCAGCACTGTGACCGCTTCCCCGATCAGCTTCACTCTGTCGCCCGCGTCGATGACGCGCAAAAATCCTCCGCGACTCGACGCCTGATAAGCGGTCATCTCCGTTCGCCTAAGCCGCTTGGACCAATAAGGGGTCAGCGCGCAATGGGCGGAACCCGTAACGGGATCTTCGGGCACGCCCAATGCCGGGTAGAACGCCCGGGAGACGAAATCGTAACCGGCCCCCGCATCGGCCCGCGCTGTCACGACGACGCCCCGCGCCGTCAGCGCACTCAGCAGGGCGCTGTCCGGCTTCAATTCGCGCACCGCGCGCTCGCTTTCCACCTCTATGAGATAATCCATCCGGTTGCGTCCCGTAAAGCGCGGAATCAAGCCGAGCGCTTCGATCAATTCGTCCGGCGCCTTGTCCGGCGTAACCGGTTCGGAAGGAAAATCGAGCATGATCCCCTTGCCGTCCCGCACGGCGGTCAGCATGCCGCTCAACGTGCTGAAGCGCGCTGCCGCCTTGCCGTCCAGTTGTCCGGTTTCCCACAGGAAGTGGGCGGCGGCCAGCGTCGCGTGACCGCAAAGCTCCACTTCCGCTTTCGGCATAAACCAGCGAAGCGAATAATGGTCCCCTGCCGGAACGAGAAACGCCGTCTCCGACAAATTCATCTCCGCCGCAATAAGCTGCATTCGCTCGTCGTCAAGCGGCTTCTCCGTAAAACAAACAGCCGCCGGGTTTCCTTTGAAAGGCTCGGCGGTAAACGCATCGATAATATGAATCGTACCGTTATTCATAACTTCTCCCCTTCGGGCGTCCGCTTGGACGGCCCGGACTTCTTCATCGATCACTTGATTGGAATATACAATTCAACCGGCACTTCTTCCAGATGCTCGTCGATATAGAATACTTCGATCGAAACGGCATTCTCCAGCTTTTCCAGCTTCATCTCTTTCATCCATATGAACAACTGGTCGTAGGCTTCTCCGATTCGTTTATTGGTGCAAGTAGTCATCGCATAGCGATGCTCCGGGATGGTAAACTGCACCATGCCCGGCGGGACAACTTCCAAACGGCGCGTTTCATAGCAGGCCCAATAGGTGGCGAATACCTCGTTGCCGAAATATGGGCTGTAGAGCGCGGGCGACTTGATTGCGGAGCCGAGCTCGTGTTTTCGGGCGATAAACTCGGTCTGCAAACGGATCGCCTCGTCCGGAAGCGTCGAGAACGGCCCGCAGTAACTGATACCGACCAGGTTTATAGCAGGTTTGTTCACGATCGTGCATAGATCCAACATGCTTATCCCCCTTCGTACAGTTCGCGAGGCATGTACGCCATGAATGGCGCTTCTTTCTCAGTTTATCACGATTGTCCGCCAATGGCACAATTTTAAAACGGATTTTCCTACATTTTTTCAATTCATAACAAATTACAACCAACCGATCAATTCCCGAAGACTCTTCGTTTTGCGAAGCGGCACCGCCGAAATCGCGTTGTCCCAGGGCTGATTGCGCTCAAACCAGACCGTATGCAGGCCTGCCTCGCAGGCGCCGGCCATGTCGTTGCGCGGATGATCGCCGATGTATAGCGCGCGTTCCGGCAGCACATCCAGGAGGGACAGCGCCAGCCGGAAAATCGCCGGATCGGGTTTGCGGATGCCGACATCCCCGGACACGACAACCGCACCGAACCGAGCCCGGATGCCGAGACGATCGATTTTGCGATTTTGCACGTCGCTGCCCCCGTTCGTTATAAGGCCGAGCCTGTATCTTTCCCCGCAATAATCCAGCAGCTCTTCGGCCGCTTCCATCAGCGTCGCCTGCTCCGGATAGTGCCGCGAATAGAAAGCGAACAGTTCGTCGGCCGCCGGCGCTCCGGCCCACGACAGCATGTCCGGCAGCTCGCGAAACAGCTCGTGCTTATCTTTGTACCCGTCCATATCCGCAGCCCGGAGCTGCCCGGCGATGAACCGGTGCCTTTCGGGCGTTTCCCCGGGAAAATAATGCCGGGCCAGCATTTCCGCAAAGACGTCGAAGCTTCGGTCCCTGTCCAGCAGCGTATTATCCAGATCGAACAAAACCGCATCCAGCTTCCGTTGCATCATCGCTCACCCCGGTCGAGTCGTTTAATATGGTCGGCCAGCAGATAAAGCTCCGCCAGTTCTTCGCGGCCGTCGGCCCGGAACCGTCGGATCGCCTCGCTGACAGGCACAATCGCCACTTCCGCCACCTGCTCCCCATCCGGCGGGTTGGTCGGCTCGCCGACCGGATTGACGGTGCCGTAGCCGACGCACCGGACGAACCGCGGATGAGGAAGATGGGGCCGGTAAGGCTGAGGCGACGAGGAAAGTTACGAGCTCCGAGCCGATTTCTTCCCGCACTTCCCGCCGCAGTGCGTCCATATACCGCTCGCCCGGCTCCAACGTTCCGCCGACGCATTCCCAGCGGCCGCTTGTGAGACGGATCAGAACGCATGCCTCCCCGACGAACGGAACGATCGTCACATTGCCGACCATCGGCGAATCTTCTTCCTGCACAACCGGAACGAGGCGCGCATGCACGGGGCCCCAATCGACGCCGCGGCTTAACACCGGATATTTCCCGCTGTCCCATGTCGGATTCATCGTTATCCCCTCTCCCCAAATCCGTTTACTTACCGACCATCTTGAAAGAAAATGTCGAAAATCTGAGCGGCATACTGTCGAAAGCGCGGCGGTTGTGGCGTACGTTGCGGTTCCCCGGGAAATGAACGGCGGCGCTATTACCCGGCGGTGCGCCCGATCCGGACCGGCGAATGCGGCCGGGAGCGGCCGGATGGGCATGGAATCACCGTCCGGCCTGCTACTCCGCAAGCTCGATCCTGACGCCCGCCTCCTCGCATGCGCCGGCCAGCGGCTCTTCCGGCATGCTGTCCGTCCAAATCCGGCTGGCGGCGGCAAGCGGCGCGAAAGAGGCGAGCGACCGGACGCCGAATTTCGTACTGTCGGCCACGACGTTCATTTCCGCCGACCGGCTAGCCGCGAGCCGCTTCACTTCCGCTTCGTACAGATTGGAATTGCTGAAGCCGTGACCTGCGCTGATGCCGGTCGTTCCGAGGAACGCACGGTCGAACGCCATGTCATTTATACATTGCGCCGCCAGCGGACCGACGAGCGAATTGGTCGCTTCGACCAGCATCCCCCCGGTGACGACCGTCGGAATCTGCTTGTTCAGAAGCTCCGCCGCAATATTGAGCGCATTGGTCACGACCGTAATCTTCATCCCGTGCGGCAAACATTTGGCCACTTGCAACGTCGTCGTACCGCCGTCGATGAAGATGGACTCCCCCGGCCGAATCGACGCCGCTGCGCTCCGGCCGATGCGCAGTTTCGCCTCCATGTTCAGAACGGACCGATCCTGCAAGGCCAGGTCTTGACCGATGTGGATCGCACCGCCGAACGTCCGTTTCACGGTTCCGGTTTCCTCCAGTTTCTCCAGATCCCGCCTGATCGTCATTTCCGTCACCCGGAAGCGTTCGCTCAATTCGGATATTTTCACTTCTTTCTCCAGCATCAGCCGTTCCAGAATTAGACGCTGCCTTGCATTCAACTCGAAGGCGTCCGGTTCAAGCATTTTCAACCCCCTGCTTTACAATAAAAGAAAATACTATTTTTTCTTATTGTATACAAACGAACATTCGATTTGCAAAACGAACATTTCAAACCCGGCCCGGATCGGGCGCCGGAGCGTGCGGCAAAGTGCCGCCTCCTTCACCGAGCTCGCGCTGCATCATAACCGTATCCACCCAACGGCCAAATTTGAAGCCAACATTCGTCAGCGTGCCGATCGTCCGAAAACCGAGCTTCTTGTGAAGCGCGATCGAGGCTTCGTTCGCACTGTCCCCAATGACGGCGATCATCTGGCGCCATGGCCCCGCCTCGCAACGTTCGATCAGATGGCGGAGCAGCTCGCTTCCGATTCCCCGTCCGCCCCATCCGTCCTCGACATAGACCGAATTCTCCACCGTAAACCGAAACGCCGACCGCGTCCGGAACGATGACGCATAGCTGTACCCGACAATTCGGCCGTCGATTTCGGCGACGAGAAACGGCAAGCCGAGTCCGAGCACTTGCTTGCGGCGGGCCGCCATCTCCGGCACATCCGGCGGCACCTCTTCGAAAGTGGCCAGTCCATGCCGCACATGACAGGCATAAATCCGCTGGATAGCGGGCATATCTTCCTCGTTTGCATCTCGAATGATCACGGTACCGAACCTTCCTTCTCTATGATGCTTTTTCGTTAAAATTCTTCCTTCCATTATAGCAGGGACGAATGTTGCGACGACAGCGATTTATCTTTAATAGCATAAATCATTTATAAGATTAACAACCTGGCCGCATCGATGCCGCAAAACGAAGTGACTGTCTCAAGTGGCTGTGTCAAGTGGCTGTGTCAAGTGGCTGTCTCAAGTGACTGTCTCAAGTGACCGTCTCAAGTGGCTGTCTCAAGTGAATGTCTCCAACGAAGTGGCTGTCTCACATGTTCATGGCTCATTTGTCAGCTTGGTGTGCGAGGGATATTCGATAAGTTTTCCCCGGCTCAAAACCAATATTGCAAAAGTGCAATTTTTTCCACTATTAACAGCCCGAACGCTCAAATTCCTGCGATAATACAGTATTTTCGGCCTCCAAGCGGCGTGTAAGGCGGAAGTGATCAAAAAATCCTGCACTTTCGCAGTAATTTGAGCCAAAGACATCTGTCGGGGGCAAAAATCCTGCACTTT
>NZ_BOVJ01000063.1 GCF_018403665.1 Paenibacillus cisolokensis | reverse complement strand
AAATGTCTTTCAACGCGCGGAACGGTTCCGCGGACGCGATCCCGATTTTGTCGATGCCAAGCGAAGGCGCGGCCTGCTTCATCTCTTTCGCCAGCGATTCCCAAAATTGCCGGCTTCGGACCGGCGCCTCGCCGTTATGGCCGCCATTCGTATCGCTCATGCCGCTCACCTCCTTGTCATCCGGCGTCCTCAGCGCAAGACTCCCCCATGCAAGGGAATAAAGCAGCCGATTCGCTTCCCATTCTAGGGAAGCCGCTTGATCGCTTCTCTTGCCAATTCGTCGCAGCGGTTGTTCCATTCATTATCGCTGTGTCCTTTTACTTTTACATAGTCGACGTTATGAATTTGCATCTGTCCCCACAGTATTTCCCACAGATCGCGGTTTTCGACCGTCTGGCCCTTGCTGTTTTTCCACCCGTTGCGAAGCCAGCCTTTAATCCATCCTTGCTTGAAGCAATTGACGACATAAGCGGAATCGCTGTACACCGTTACCCGGCAAGGTTCCTTCAGCAGCTTCAGCGCCTCGATCACCGCCCGGATTTCCATCCGGTTGTTCGTCGTCGACTTCTCTCCGCCCGATATTTCCTTCCGGTGGCTTCCGTAGAACAGAATCGCTCCCCAACCCCCGGGTCCCGGATTGCCCGAGCAGGCTCCGTCGGTATAGACGACGACTTCTTTCATATCGAAACAGCTCCTATAACGAACTTATTTTGTCGATCGGCCACAATATGAAATCCGCCCTTCCTTTTATCTTTTCCAGCGGCACGACTCCGAACGTTCGGCTGTCACGGCTCGCCCGGGCATGGCGATTGTCTCCCATTACGAAATAGCTTCCGTTAGCAACGACGACCGGGCCGTAATCCATGTCCTCGATTTTCGAATCCGTATACGGCTCGATCACCAGCTCGCCGTTGCGGTACAGCTTGCTGTCGCGAATTTCGATCGTATCCCCGGGCATGCCGACGATCCGTTTGACGAGCAGTTCTTTTCGCCCGGCAATGTCCGTCGGGTCCTGTAAAATGACGATGTCCCCGAGAGCGGGGCGGCCGATTATATAGGCAAACTTGCTGATAAACAGCCATTCCTTGTCCGTGAGCGTCGGCTCCATCGATTGCCCTTCCACCGTCGACAGGTTGAATACGAAATAATGGAGCAGCAACACGATCGTCACCGCAATCGCCAGCGTCTTCAGCCAATCCGTCAACCAACGTACCCACAGACCGTGAGCGGCCGAGCCGGACGATGCGCGCTCCGAATCGCGCTCGGGGCGGTCGGAGAACGATCCGTTCATGCGTTCCCCTCGCTTTCGCTATCATTTATAAAGGTCTGACGTCCCTCCCACCATCATATATAAAATCGCTAACGGAAACCACCCCAAGATGACCGAAGCGCTGACAAGACAAAAAAAGCATATCCGGGACGCCATCATCAATAAGCGTCCAAGATATGCGCAAACCGGCTTCTCCCGCCGCGGGACAAGCGCTTCTTCGCCCGGGAAGAGCGACGTTCAGCCGGCAACAATGCTCAGCTTTTGGAATGAATAAAAAAATCGTCGGCCGCGTAGCCCATCGATTCGTAAAAGGGCAGGTACGGCACGTTGTGCTCGTCCGCCGTAATCATGATCCTCGTCACTTTACGTTGCTCGAAACGTTTCCTGAGCGCCCGGATCAGCGACTTTCCGATGCCTTTGTTCCGATGATCGGGATGTACCGCCACCCGATAGTAGTACCCGCGCTGATTATCGATCGTCCCGATAATCACCCCTGTAATTTCCGACTGGTTGAATGAAACAAGCACGAGATCGCTATCCCATGACAATTGCCGCGCGAAAGCTTCCATCGTCTGATCGAAGCATTCCGCTGAAAGAACCGTTTCCAGAAGCTCCGTTACCGGCCGGTAATCGGAAAGTTGGAAGGAACGAACGTTCATGCGAGCAAACCCCTTCTCTAATCGCTTGTCAAAGAATTGATAAATTAAGAAATACGACAAAAATTGACGAATTCCTGCTTAAATCTTAAAAAAGCCTTAAAAAGTTTGAATATATTGAACGAATTGATTGTAAACGCTTTAATTTAAGCGTTTTCACGGCGATTCGACATCATTTTCGGCAGTATCGTATAAGAGGTTCGAAAAATTACCATGCTAGTTCAAGGCAAAAACAAGTCCGCTCGACTTTTGCAACATAAGTGTTGATTTATTCGAACTGTTGCGTCATAATGAGCTTGGACAAACTACTTTATTCGGGAGGTTGTTATCGATGGCACATCAACTGCCTGCACTGCCTTACGCCACGAATGCGCTCGAGCCGCATATCGACGCCCAAACGATGGAAATCCATCACGGCCGTCACCACAATACTTACGTTACGAACCTGAATGCGGCGCTGGAATCGGCTCCGGAACTGCAAAATAAATCGGTCGAAGAGCTGATTGCGAACCTCGACGCCGTACCGGAATCGATCCGCACGGCTGTGCGCAACAACGGCGGCGGCCACGCCAACCACAGCCTGTTCTGGGTCACGATCGGACCGAACGGCGGCGGCAAGCCTTCCGGCAAGCTGGCTGAGGCAATCGATCGCGAGCTGGGCGGCTTCGACAAGTTCAAGGAAGAATTCACGAAAGCGGCCACGACCCGCTTCGGCAGCGGCTGGGCATGGCTCGCCGTTTCGAAGGACGGCAAGCTGAAAGTATACAGCCTGCCGAACCAGGACAGCCCGATCATGGAAGGCGACACGCCGATTCTCGGTCTGGACGTATGGGAGCACGCTTATTACTTGAAATATCAGAACAAACGCCCGGATTACATCGCGGCATTCTGGAATGTCGTGAACTGGGAAGAAGTGGGCAAGCGCTACGAAGCAGCCCTCTCATAATCAGGCCGCTTACAAGACTGCCGGTGGCATCAGGCCGCTGGCGGTCTTTTTTTTAAAATAAAAGTATTTATTAATTGTCCTAAAGACAGGGACGACGGAGTCGTTTCTGCTTGCGACACGCTTTGTCGAAGGAGTTGAAGCAGCATGAGCAGCGTAGTGATCATATCCGGAAGCCCGAACCCCGCTTCCAGACTTTCCGGCCTGACGTCATACGTCGCGCGCGCCCTGAAAGAAAAACCGGCATCGTCGCGACGGACCTTCAGGTGTCCTCCCTGCCGGCGGAAGATCTCGTTCTCGCCCGGTGGGACAGCCCCGCCATCGAAGCGGCCAACCGCCTCGTCGCGGAGGCCGATGCCGTGATTGTGGCAAGTCCCGTTTATAAGGCATCATTCAGCGGCATTCTGAAAACGTATCTGGATCTTCTGCCGCAAAAAGGTTTGGAACGCAAAATCGTCATGCCGCTGTTTATCGGCGGTACGATCGCGCATCTGCTCGCCATCGAGTACGGCCTGAAGCCGATTTTGTCGGTGCTCGGCGCCCGCCGTTTCGTCAGCGGCGTCTACGCCGTCGACAGTCAGGTAACCCGTGCCGAGGGCGCGGACGGAGCGGGCGGTTTTGTGCTGGAATCCGATTTGAAGCTTAGGCTCGATGCGGCTGTCGATGAGCTGATCGCGGAATTGCGCGCTAAAACTTCCGCTTGACGCGCTTTCGCTGCGGCACGCCTGTCCGGAAACAGAACGAAAGCATCTTCGAACCCCTGCCGGTGCGGGGCCGAAGATGCTTTTTCGCTTACTAGAATTCACTTATGGGGACAGCCCCGCCACGCATTCCGCTGCTTCTCGTCTTCGTCACGAATTGACGGCCGGCGGCGTTTCGACGGTCTCGTTCACCGAGCGCATCCGATCCCGAATCGCCTTGAGCCGCTTCATGACGTCGTTGCCTCCGCGGCCGAAATAATCGTGCAGACGGTTATATTCCGCATACAGTTCGTCATAAATCGCCGCATTCGCCGGATCGGGCTTGAACGTTTCCTCCCGCACCCTGGCCATTTTCGCTGCCGCTTCCACAATGCTGTCATAGCCGCCTTTTCCGGAACCGGCCGCTACCGCGCCGAACATCGCCGCTCCCAGCGCCGGCGTCTGCCTGGAAGCCGCCACTTTAATTTCCCGGTTCGTCACATCGGCATAAATTTGCATCAGCAGCCGGTTCTTCCGGGGCAGCCCGCCGCAGGCGTACAGCTCGTCGACGGCTACGCCGCCTTTCTGGAACGCCTCGATAATTTTGCGAGTGCCGAACGCCGTCGCTTCCAGCAGCGCGCGGTACATCTCCTCGGGCTTCGTCGCGAGCGTCAAGCCGATGAACAAACCCGACAAATCAGTGTCGACGAGAATCGAGCGGTTGCCGTTCCACCAATCCAGCGCCAGCACCCCCGATTCGCCCGGTTTTAGCGCCGCCGCCTTACGTTCCAGGTAAGCATGCACATCGACGCCTTCCCGTTCCGCCGCTTCCCGCACATAGGCGGGCACCGCTTCGTCCGCGAACCAGGCGAAAATATCGCCGACCGCCGATTGACCGGCCTCGTAGCCGAACAATCCGGGAATGATGCCGTCCTCGACGACGCCGCACATCCCCTCGATTTCCTTCTCCTCGGTGCCGAGCAGCATATGGCAGATCGAGGTGCCCATCGCCATCACCAGCTTGCCCGGCGTTACGGCGCCGGTTCCCGGCACGGCCGCATGCGCGTCGACATTGCCGACCGCCACTGCGGTTCCGGAGCGCAATCCGATCCGTTCCGCCATTGCGGCGGTCAGTTCTCCCGCCCTGGAGCCGAGAGGCAGCACCTCGCCGCGCAGCTTCGTTTCCGTCAGACGCTCAAGCCTCGGATCCAGCGCCTTGAAGAATGAGCGGGACGGGTAGCCTTCCCGCTTGTGCCAGATCGACTTGTATCCGGCCGTGCAGCTGTTGCGGACAATCCGCCCTGTCATCTGGCCCACCACCCAATCCGTCGCCTCTACGAACCGGTCGGCCGCCTCGTATATGTCGGGCGCTTCATTCAAAACCTGCCATATTTTGGCGATCATCCATTCCGACGATATTTTGCCGCCGTATCGGGCCAGAAATTTCTCGCCCCGGCGGCGGGCAATCTCATTGATCGCATTCGCCTCGTCCTGCGCCGCATGATGCTTCCACAGCTTCACCCAGCTGTGCGGATTGTCCCGATATTCGGGTAGCAGACAGAGCGGCGTATCCTCGGCATCGACAGGCAGCATCGTGCAGGCCGTGAAATCGATGCCGATGCCGACGACATCGGCGGGATCGACTCCCGATTCCCGCATGATCGCCGGAACGGACCGCTCGAGCACTTCCACATAATCGGCCGGATGCTGCAGTGCCCACTCGCGCCCCAGCGGAATGCCGGATTCCGGCAGCCGCTCGTCAATTACAAGATGGCAGTAAGGCGTCACATGCTCGGCGATTTCCGTACCGTCCGCCAAATCGACCAGTACGGCGCGTCCGGATTCGGTTCCGTAATCGATGCCGATGGCGTATTTCGAACTCATGACAGCGTTCCTCCTTTCGAAGCCCGGCTGTTTTGGCCATAGTAAGCGCTGTCTCCATGCTTTCGCAAATAATGTCTGTCAAGCAAATGGCCGTCAATCGATCGGACGGACGGATTCAAAACCAGCGTATGGAGCGCCATTTTGGCCACTTCCTCGAGCACGACCGCGTTATGCACCGCGTTGTCCGGATCGGTCCCCCAACAGAACGGAGCATGACAATGGACAAGCACCGCCGGAACCTGCTCCGGATCGATTCCCCTCGTCCGAAACGTTTCCACAATGACGTTGCCGGTTTCCAGTTCGTACGCCCCATTCAATTCCGCCGCGGTCAACGGTCTCGTGCATGGCACTTCGCCGTAATAATAATCGGCATGCGTCGTGCCCATGACCGGGATGCCGCGGCCGGCCTGCGCCCAGCTCGTCGCCCATGGCGAATGCGTATGAACGATGCCGCCGATCGCGGCAAACGCCTTATACAGCCGCACATGCGTCGGAGTGTCGGAGGACGGCTGTAATGTCCCGTCCACAATCCGTCCGTCCAGATCGACAACGACCATCTGCTCGGGCTGCAGCCGGTCGTACGGAACGCCGCTCGGCTTGATGACCACCAGCCCGTTTTCCCGGTCGATACCGCTTACATTTCCCCATGTAAAGGTAACCAGCCCGTGCCGGGGAAGCGCCATATTGGCTTCCCATACCGCTTGCTTCAACGCTTCCAGCATTGCCTCCGTTCCTCTCCTCTCCTTGGCGGGTGCCCTCCGCTGCGATCGGGCGGCTTGCGCGCTCCTGCCTCAATCGCGCGCCCTGGCCTACTTGCGCGCATCTGACCTATATGCGTGCTTCTGCCTTACTTGCGCGCTCCTGCCTTACTTATATGCTCTTGCCCTTATTATAAGTTGTACGTACAAGTATGTCATCAACTTTTTTCGGCGGACATGAGAAAAGCCGGCCTCATTCGGCCGGACGTGTTGATCCGCGCACGACGAGCACCGGCTCGTAAACGATATCCTTTTCGGCCCCGGACCGTCCGTCCGGCGCAAGAAGCCGCATCAGCATCCGGACCGCGTCTTCCCCCATCGCCGTCTTCGGATGAACGAGCGTCGTCAGCTTGACCTCGGTCGCGGTCGCGAGCGCGGAGTCGTCGAAGCCGACGATCGACAGATGCTCCGGTACGGACAACCCGTGACCGCGAATCACATCGAGCAGCAAAACCGCCATCTCGTCGTTGTAGCACACGATTGCGGTGGGGCGCTCTTCCGGCGAAAGCGCCAGCATGCGCGCCAGCTCCGCGGCCGGCCCCGTCCGCTTGTCCTCTGTCGCATAGCGGACAAGATGGGCCGGCAACACCGGCAGCCCCCGCTCGCGGTGCGCCCGCAAGAAGCCCCTCATCCGATGGACGCCCTGAAAGTCGTCGGTCTTGAAAAAGCCGGCGATCCGGCGATGGCCGAGTTCGATCAGATGCTCCGCGGCCCGATATCCGCCAAGCTCGTCATCGACTTTGAGGCATGGCGCGTCCAGATCGCTGTACCGCTCGTTCAGCATGACGTATGGAATGCCTTTCGTCTCCAGCGCCATAAAGTAATGGAAATTCGGATTGCCTTCCGCGCTTTTCGTCGGCTCGATCAGCAGACCGGACAGCGGTTCTTTCAGCATCGCTTCCAGACATTCGCGCTCCTTGTCCTTCTCGTTGTCGGTGCTGGCGAGCAGCAGACTCGCACCACGTTCGCGCAGCGCGGATTCGACGCCGCGCACGATCGTCGGGAAGATGTAGTCCGATATATAAGTCGTAATCATGCCGACCACCGGATGGCCGCCTTTACGGCGATCGGCCGCCGGCGAACCCGAAACGAAAGTGCCTTTTCCCTGCTCCCGGTACAGCATCCCTTCCTGTTCCATGTCGCCCAGCGCCTGGCGAACCGTCTGCCGGCTGAGGCCGAATCTCCTGGCAAGCTCGTTTTCCGAAGGCAATCTGTCGTGCGGCCTGAACTGTCCGCCGGTTATCCAAGACATGATTTCCTTCTTCAGCATCATATACTTCGGTATGTCCCGGTCCTTCAACGGTGCACCTCGTTCCTTCGTCAATCTTTGCCCATCCGCATCGCACGGCACAGCTTGTACGTACATGAACCCGCCGCTATTTGTCCATATCGATTGCCCGTCCTTTTCCGTCGAGCAGCTTCAACTGATCGTTCTCGTAGCCGACGCGATACGAAACCTGGTATTTCCGGACCCGCGTCGTCCCTTCGGACCGTTCGTCGGCTGTAATGATCGCCGTGACATCGGCCGTCTCGTTGCCGATCACGTCGACGCGCAAGTTGTCCAGCTTCACATTTTTCGTCTGCAAGTAGCCTTCCCGGAAAGCTTCGTAGGACGTCTTCTCCTTCCATTCGCTCCCGAGCAGCGTATAAGCGTAGACATAGTCTCCGCTGTTCAGACTGTCATAGAAATGTCTGACCAGATACTCCGCCATCTTATCAAGTTGGAATTCGGACCCCTCGTCTGTGCCGATATCGGCGGAAATGCCCGGCAGCTCGGTCATCGGATTGGCGGACCACTCCTCGGCCATGGCGATCACGTTGTCAATCGGCATACTGAAGCCGATCGCGTTTTTCTCGACACCCGCGGAGTTGATGCCGATGACGGAGCCGGTCATCCGGTCTACCAGCGGACCGCCGCTGTTGCCAGGGGCAATCGGAGCGGAAATTTGATACATATCCCGGTAGCGGAACGAGCCGATTTCGAAGTGGCGGCCTACTCCGCTTATAATGCCCGTTGTCACCGTGTTTTGCAACCCGAGCGGACTGCCGACGGCGACCACCTCGTCGCCCACCTCCGCCATGGCGCTTCGCTTCAACGACAGCGGCTCCGTTCCTTCAAGCGCCTTCACCCGCACCACCGCGATATCGGTATCGGTTCCGATCCCGATTACCTCGCCCCGAAGTTCGCGGGCATCCGCCGTCTTTACTTTGACCGTCCGGCTGCCTGCCACGACATGCGCGTTCGTCAGCACATCCCCCTGCCAATTGTACAGAAAACCCGACCCCTGGGAGCCTGTCGGCGTTTCGATCATGACGACCTGCTTTTGCGTTTCGAATATAATGTCCTTTATCGTTTTCCCCGCTTGCTTCTCGCCTGCCGTTCCGACCGCCGCCAGCAGCGGTCTCCCGTCCAGTCCGGCGGGAACGGCCTCTCCCAGCGTCCAGGCGGCCCATCCTCCTCCTGCCGCGATAAGCAGACTGGCAGCGAGCGCAGCCCACCATTCTCGCTTCACAACGGTCTTCCTCCTAATCCAAATACCATGTGATACGGTCGATCTTGACCGTTACTTCGGCATATACGCCGAACGCTTTGTCTTCAAAGGTCATCGTTTCTCCCGGCTCGATATATTCCGGCGTCGTGCCGACTTTGCCGGAACCGACGATCCGGCCTTCATCGTCGCAAAGCGAATATTCGACGAACACCGAATAGATGGCCCGAGTCGCCGTATTTTTCAATTCCCCGTGGACCTGAACGTCGCCGTACGGATCGAGCTTGGCCTGGAAGCTGACGACTTCGACGGCGGCCGTCTCGTTTTTCAAATCTTCTTCGGCCGCTTTCTGCATCGCTTCCTCGATTCGCTGCCGCTCGGTTTCTTCGTACAGCCTTTTTCCTCTTCGATACGCTGTTTCAGCTCGGTCAGCTTCGGGCTGTCGGACACATGGCGCTGCCCTTCTTCGACCGCTTGCGCCGCATCGCGAAACGCCTTTTTATGCAGCAGTTCCTCCGCATTCTTGATCGTGACGGCCACAATTTTGCTTTCAATCTGGTGGCGGAGCTCCTCCGCTTCCTTGCCGTTCAGGTTCAAGGTCAGGTTCAGCTTCTCCGTCAGCTCTTCCATCGTATCCAGTTCGTCCAGCTCCGCCTTCACCTTCATGACCGTCAACATCACCTGCCGGTCCTTCAATTGCTGGCGAATCGGATCGAAAACGGGCTCGGTGCGAAGCTTCAGCCCCTCTTCCACGTTAATAAGGGCCTGTTCCGCCGCGGTCAGCTCCCGCTTCTGCATCCGTGCCGCGACACTGTTGAGCGCCGCTTCCAGCTCCGCCGCTTTTTCCGCAATCTCCAAATCGGTGCGGGCCGCCTCGTAGCCGGGCCGGACCGCAAGCGCATTGCGCAGCAGCGCGATCGCTTGCCCGTAGCGGCCGGCGAGCGCTTCGTCGGCCGCTTCCCGATGCAAGGAGAGCGCCTCCGCATTTACGTTCATTTCATACCGGTAGTAGGAATATAAGCCGGCGCCCACGGCGAGCAGCAGCAGCAGCGGGACAAGCATCGCCAGCATGACGGACCGGCGCCCGGACGAACCGGCCCGCTCCCGCTCTCCGATTCGCTCCAGCCCCGCCGCCGTCTCGCGCAACGCGCTGTCCGGTACTCCTATATCCCAGCCGCCCTCGGAACCGTACGCCGGGGTCGGCCGAAGCCGGCTGCCGCATCTGCTGCAATATATGGCATCCTCTGCCGTCTGCTCGCTTCCGCATTGCCGACATTGCAGTACTTTCATATCGGGCTACAACCTCTCCATATCCATTAACTACTCTATCATATCGGAAAATACGCCGAACCTCTACCCGTGAACCCGGTACAACCGGCGTTTTCTTCACGAGAAAAAACCGCCATGACTGCAAATCTTTGGCGGCTTTGGTCGGCGATGATGAGGAATCGTATAAAAAGTTACCGGGGCAACGGCTGCAGCCGTTCCAGCAAATAACGCCGGACGTCCTCGCCGAGATCTTCCCGTTCCAGCGCCATATCGATCGTCGCTTGTACGAACCCGAGCTTGTCGCCGACATCGTAACGGCGTCCCGTGAACCGGTAAGCGGAAATCGGCCGTTCACGGTTCAGCCGCTGCAAGCCGTCGGTCAGCTGAATTTCCCCGCCCTTGCCGGGTTCCGCCTGCTCAAGGATTTGGAAAATGGCAGGGTCCAACACATAGCGTCCGACGACGGCCAGATTGGACGGCGCCTGGCCGGGAGCCGGCTTCTCCACCAATTCCCTGACAAACGGATGCGTGCCGTTGTCGGCCAGATCGACGATGCCGTATTTATGCGTCTGGTCCCACGGCACTTCCATAACGGCGACGACGGACGACCGGCGTTCCTCGTAAATCTCGATCATCTCCCGCAGACAAGGCGGATCGGACATCAAAATATCGTCGCCGAGCAGCACCGCGAACGGCTCGTCGCCGATAAAGCTGCGGGCGCATAGTACGGCGTGCCCGAGTCCGAGCGGCTCGCGCTGGCGAACATAGCAAATATCCGCCAATTGGGAGATGCCGCGCACCAGCGAGAGCAGTTCTTCATTGCCGCGCGCTTCCAGTTCTCCTTCCAGCTCGACGGACTTGTCGAAATGATCCTCGATCGCCCGTTTGTGGCGGCCGCTGACGATCATAATGCTCTCGATGCCCGAGGCAACCGCTTCTTCGACAATATATTGAATGGCCGGCTTATCAATGAGCGGCAGCATTTCTTTGGGCTGCGCTTTGGTCGCCGGCAAAAAACGCGTGCCGAGTCCCCCTGCCGGAATAATAGCTTTGCGAATACGCGTATGTTTCACTTACGATTCTCTCCTTTCCATGGTAACGACAGACGACGGGCGAAAAACCCAAAAACGGTTCCCGGCATAATTGACGGCGAGCGACGATACGACAGACAACGCTTTGGACCAGCCTATGGAAAAGCCTGCCAATTCATACGCGGCCGAAAGCGCCGCAATCGATACGCCGTACGACATTCCGTTAACGAGCAGGAAGGACAACCACTCGCGCGCATTCCCGCGCTTGCGGCTTTTGAAGGTCCATCGCTTGTTCCATATGTAGCTGTTCAGCATGCCCGCGCCGTAAGCGGCCGTCTGCGCAGCCGCATAAGGCGCCCCGCCCCATGCGTACAGAAGCGCGAACACCACCGCATCGACGGCTGTGTTCAGCACGCCCACTGCGCCAAAGCGGATCATCGTCCCGGCTGTACCGCTTTTCGCCGCACCGGTTTCCGGCGGGTTGGCCGCCGACGGGCCGGCTTTCGTCGGATCGGATGCCGACGGGCCGGCTACCGTCACGGGCGGGTCCGAAACGGCGCCTTTCGCCGCTTGACGATTTTCCGTGTCGGACGACATGACCGATTCTCCTTCACTGCCTAAATTATTCTGACCTGTATATTATAACCCGTATAGGCTCGTTTGCCCAATAAGCGAATAAGCGCCGGGCCGTTTGACAGCACCGCCGGGATCATGCAAAATTTGGGATAACTCCGGTACGTCCGGCACGATCGCATTTGCGCAGGAAAGGAGCATTCGCTATATGTTGATTACCGAACAACTGCGGACAACGCGGCGCGACGACATGATCGACATTACGCGTACCGTGGCGGCTGCCGTCGCCAAAGCGGGCGTTGAAGAAGGCATCGCCGTCGTCTACTGCCCCCATACGACCGCAGGCATTACGATTCAAGAGAACGCCGATCCCGACGTCAAGCACGACATCCTGATGCGCCTCGACGAAGTATATCCGTGGGAGCATCCGCGATACCGGCACGCCGAAGGCAACACCGCATCCCATCTGAAAGCATTGACCGCCGGCGCCAGCCAGACGGTCATCATCAGCGGCGGCAGACTGCTGCTCGGCCGATGGCAGGGCCTGTACTTCTGCGAATTCGACGGCCCCCGCAACCGTACCTATTATATCAAGCTTGTCCGGACGTCCTAGAACCGGGATGAACCAGCGACGGCAGCCGCGACGGCCGGCATTCGTTTCCCGTATCGGACGCGGAGGCGATGCCGGTTTTGTTGCGATCGCGGCGCGCGTGAAGCGGTAAATGAATTTGCGTAAAAGGTATTGACAAAATTTTTTATTTATAATAATTTTAATTTAGTACTTATTATTGAATCTGAAACAGAGGTGGACTGTCATGCACAAAACGATCATCGTCGGGACCGGTCCGGCCGGTCTCACCGCCGCCATTTATTTGGCCCGCGCCAATCTGGCCCCGCTCGTGCTGGAAGGACCTCAGCCGGGGGGACAGTTGACGACGACGACCGAGGTCGAGAACTTCCCCGGATTTCCCGACGGCATTATGGGACCGGATTTGATGAACAACATGCGGCGGCAGGCCGAACGGTTCGGCGCCGTGTTCAAGACCGGCTGGGTGAACAGCATCGAACTGGGACAGCGTCCGTTCGTCCTGGATGTGGAGGGAATCGGACGGCTGGAAGCGGAAACCGTCATTCTGTCCACCGGAGCGTCGGCCAAATACCTCGGCATTCCCGGCGAGAAGGAGAATGTCGGACGGGGCGTCAGCACCTGCGCGACTTGCGACGGCTTCTTCTTCCGCGGCAAACGGATCATCGTGATCGGCGGCGGCGATTCGGCGATGGAGGAAGCGGCATTCCTTACCCGCTTCGCATCGGAGGTGCGCGTCGTCCACCGGCGGGAAGAACTGCGGGCATCCAAAATTATGCAGGAGCGCGCGCGTGCGAACGACAAAATCGTCTGGAGCCTGAACCGGACGCCGCTTGAAGTGGTCACAGGCGACCATGGCGTAACGGGATTGAAAGTGCTGAACAACAGCACCGGCGAAGAGGAGCTGCTGGAGGCGGACGGCATTTTTGTCGCGATCGGCCATACGCCGAACACCGGATTTTGAACGGGCAGATCGATACGGACGAGCAAGGCTACATCCGGGTCGTTCCCGGCACTTCGCAGACGAATGTTCCCGGCGTATTCGCTTGCGGCGACGTGCAGGACCGGCATTACCGCCAGGCGATTACAGCGGCGGGAAGCGGCTGTATGGCGGCACTCGATTGCGAGCGTTACCTGGAGTCGCTCGAGCACGAATCCGTCACGGCGTAAAGGCGCGCCCTGCGCACAGGCCATCGTTATACGATAATAAAAGGAGGAGAAACCGTTATGACAACCATTCATGAAGCGTTGAACCGGCAAATTGCCAACTGGAGCGTATTATACATCAAGCTGCACCATTATCACTGGTATGTGAAAGGCCCGCAGTTTTTCACGCTGCACGCCAAGTTTCAAGAGCTGTATGAGGAGGCCGCTCTTCGCGTCGACGAACTGGCCGAACGGCTGATTGCCATCGGCGGCCGTCCGGTGTCGCGGATGAAACAGTTTCTTGAGACCGCAACCGTGAAGGAAGCGGAAGGGAACGAGACGGCCGAGCAAATGGTCGATGCGCTTATCGCCGACTACTCGCTTATGATCGGCGAGCTGCAGGACGCGACGGCGATCGCCGAGCGCCAGGGCGACGAGCGGACAGCCGACATGCTTGTCGACATCCAGAAAGGGCTGGAGAACCATGTCTGGATGCTGAAGGCGTTCAACGGCCGGTAAAGGCCGATTATATAGATTCAGAAGCGGATCGCTGCGGCGCTTGACGCCGCGCCGGTCCGCTTCTTTGCATTTCAGAAGGTAAAGCCGTTGACGTTTTATCCAGCAGGCATTACACCAGCCTGATCCGGCAGCTGCCGGCCGGCTTGCCGTCCCACAGCGCCTCCAGCGTATCGCCGTCCTGCAAGGCGGCGACGCCTGCCGGCGTTCCGGTAAAGATCAGATCTCCGGGGCCGAGTCCGAAACGTTCGCCGATATGGGCGATAAGCGCCGGAATCGGAAACAGCATATCCCGCGGGTTGCCCCGTTGCGCCTCTTCTCCGTTGCGCAGCAAAACGAACTCGCGTTTCGCAAGCTCGGCCTCTCCGGGATACGGAAGCCAGCCGGTCAACGGCGCCGATCCGCGGAATCCTTTGGCGTCGAGCCAGGGATGGCCCTTCTCCTTGAGCGCGCTCTGCACATCGCGCAGCGTCAGATCGAGTCCGAGCGCCATCGCATCGACGCACCGGTCCGCATCCGCCCCCGGTTCCCAGCGGCTGCCGATCCGCAGCACGATCTCCAGCTCGAAGTGGACGGCGCCGCGGCCGCCGGGCAGCTTCACCGTTCCGCCGTCCATCGGCACGACCGCGTGGGACGGCTTCGTAAACACCATCGGCTCTTCCGGCACCGCATTGCCGAGCTCCAGCGCATGCAGCCGGTAATTGCGTCCGATGCAATAGATGTTGCGAATATTCAAATCCATTGTCATCTGCTCCTTCTGTTAACGGTTTTGCTCCGCTGTTTCCCCGGCGGCGATCCGCTCCGCCAATTCGTTCAAATAAGTCCACCGCTCGATCAGCGCATCGAGCCGGGCCTCCAGCTCGTTCTGCTCCCGGAGCAGCTCCTGCAGCCGGACAGCGTCGCTGCCTGCTTCCTCCATCGCTTCGTTTACGAGCCGCAGCTTCTCCTCGGCTTCTGCGATCCACCCGTCGATCCGTTCAAATTCCTGCTGCTCCTTGTACGACATGCGCAGCCGCCGGGCGCCCGGCGCCGCGCCGGAGGACGATGGCGCCGGCTCGCGCTTGCGGCCGCCGGAAACGTCCGCTTGCCCGCGTTCCGTTTCCTTCTCCTGACGTCCGGACCGCTCCGCATAATCGGAATAATTCCCTTCGTGCCGGGAGATCGAGCCGTCCCCTTCGAATACGAGCAGCCGGTCGACCGTCCGGTCCAAAAATAGCGGTCGTGCGAAACGATCAGCGCGACGCCGGGGAAATCGTCCAGATAGTCCTCCAGCACCGACAGCGTGGCGATGTCCAGATCGTTCGTCGGCTCGTCCAGCAGCAACACGTTCGGAGCGTCCATCAGCACCCGGAGCAATTGCAGACGGCGCTTCTCGCCGCCGGACAATCTGCTGATCGGCGTCCATTGCATGGCGGGCGGAAAAAGGAAGCGTTCCAGCATTTGCGAAGCCGATACGGTCGAACCGTCCGCGATCCGCACTTGCTCGGCGGCTTCGCGGATATATTCGATGACGCGCAGCGATTCGTCCATCTCCTCTCGCTCCTGGGAGAACCAGCCGATGCGCACCGTCGGGCCGATCGTCACTTCCCCTTCATCCGGCTGCAGACGGCCGGCGATCAGCTTGAGCAGCGTCGACTTGCCGCTGCCGTTGGCGCCGATAATGCCGATCCGCTCCTCCGGTACGACAATGCAGCTGAAATCGCGGAACAGCGTCCGCCCGCCATAGCGTTTGCCGACGCGATCCAGCTCGATAACCTTCTTCCCGAGCCGGGCCGAAGCGACGGAAAGGTCCAGCTTGCCCCCGGCCCGTGGCGCCTCCTGCGCCTTCAGCGCCTCGAACCGGGCTATGCGCGCCTTCTGCTTCGTCGTTCGCGCCTTCGCGCCGCGCCGAATCCATGCCAGCTCACTTCGCATAAGCGACTGCCGCTTCGCCTCCGCCGCCTCCTCCCGCTCCTCGCGCGCCAGCTTCTGCTCCAGAAAACCGCTGTATGAGGCCGTATAAAAATAGGAGCGTCCCTTGTCCAGCTCCAGAATCCGGTTCGTCACCCGATCGAGAAAATACCGGTCGTGCGTCACCATCAGCAGCGCCCCTTTGCGCTTGCGGAGCACGCTCTCCAGCCAGGCGACCGACTCATTGTCGATATGGTTCGTCGGCTCGTCGAGAATCAGCACGTCGGACGGCTGCAGCAGCGCCGCCGCCATCGCCGCCCGCCGCCGCTGGCCGCCGGACAACTCCCCCAGCTTTGCACCGTACTGGCGCAGACCGAGCTTCGAGAGCGCTGTTCGAGCCTCATGCTCCAGCTGCCAGGCGTCAAGCGCGTCCATCGCTTCCGCGGCCCGCAGCACGCGGCGCTGCAGCTCTTCGTCGGACGGCTGCAGCGCCAGCGCCGCCGTCGCCTCGGCATGCTCGCGCACCGCCCGCAGCTGCGGCGAATCGCCGGCCAGCACATAATCCAGCACCGTCATCCCGTCGTCGAACGACGGATCCTGCGGCAGCATGCGCACCGTGACGCGCCCGGGAATGACGACCTGACCGCCGTCGGCCGGCTCCTCTCCCGCGATAATGCGCAGCAGCGTCGACTTGCCGGTGCCGTTAATGCCGATAATCCCGATGCGGTCGCCTTCCGCGACACCGAACGAGACGTCCCGGAACAGCGTTTTATCCCCGTAGCTCTTCGTGACTTGTTCAACGGACAACAGATGCATAACAGCAGGCACCTTCGCTTTCTGTTTCGTATCGCTATCCGTATCATACCATACGAACGGGCTGCGGGCATGGCCGGCGACCAACGGCGTCAGGGGCTTTTCGTTGCGTTATGGGCGGATCAAGGCTAAACTAATTTTTGCATCATGCAATGATAATTGCGCAATTCTCGGCTTGAAGACATAAGCTTAAGGCAGGTGGAGCTTCCCATGAAACGACAGGCGCCCATTCGCCTGCTGCTGTGCGCTGCGCTGCTGTCGGTCATCGCGGCGCTGTCCGGATGCGCTTCGGGCGAGGCGCATGTAACGGTTAATCTCGACGGGTCGGCCGATTTGAAAGTGAAGACGGAAATCGCCCCCGCCGTTCTCCGGACCGTCGGGCAGGAAGATTTGCCGATGCGGCTGGCGGAGCGGCTGAAGCGCTGGAACATGACGGTCGGGGAGCCGGAAACGGAAGGAATGGCAGGGTTTACGGCCAGCCGCCATTTTACGAGGGAAGAATTGAGCGGGAACGGCGAATTTCCGGCCGTTCCCGGCCTTCGTGTCGACCATTCAACCGAAAAGCGGCTGTTTACGGTCAAACACCGGATTCGGATCGAAGCGGATCCGCTGGAATGGGTGCCGGAGACCGCGCGCCGGCAGCTTGAAGAACGGCTCGGCTTGCTGCAATCCGCTGCCCGCACCCTGGCGGAGCGCCAGCTTTCCCTCCGCGTCGCGGTCACGCTGCCGATCCGATGGTCGGATCATAACGCCGATCAGGTTGCCGACGGAGGCCGAACGATCAGCTGGCAGCTATCGCTATTCGAGCCGAATGTGCTGGAGATGGAGGCGGCCGTTCCGCGCGCCGGCGTGATAGCGGCTGCCGGCGGCGGATTGCTGCTCCTTCTCATCGCCGGCATCGTCGTTTTCTTCCGCAGACGGAAGAAGCGCAGCCAGCGGATCGGCTAGACGGCCTCAGACACCTTCCACGATGCGCGCGGCGCGGACGGCAGCTTCCGCAAGCAGCTTCTCCTCGTCGATCGTCAGCAGCCGGCGCGACCGCATAAGCGGCACGCCGTCGACGAATACGCTGTCCACGTCGCCGCCCGCCGCGGCGTATGCGATAACCGCTTCCGGATCATGAAGCGGCTGCAGATGAGGCTGCCGCAGGTCGATCAGCAGCAGGTCGGCCTTCTTCCCCGCTTCCAGCGTCCCGACCTCCGAGTCGATGCCGAGCAGCCGGGCGCTGCCCGCCGTCGCCATACGCAGCGCCCGCCCCGCCGGCAGTGCGGTCGGGTCCTGAGCCGCAAGCTTCTGCAGCCAGGCCGCGGCCCTGATCTCCGCGAACATATCGAGCGTCGTCGCGCTGCCCGCGCCGTCGGTCCCGATGCCGACGGCCACCCCTTGCTCCATCAGGGCGGCGACCGGCGCAATGCCGCATCCGAGCTTCGCATTGCTGACCGGATTATGAGCCGCCCCGCCCCGCATACCGCGCAGCAGACGGATGTCGGATGCCGACAGATGAACCGCATGCGCGAGCAGCACATGCGCTTCGTCGAACAGCCCGAGGTCATGCAAATATTCCGTCGGCGTCTTGCCGTAACGTTCCCGTATGATCGCGGTTTCCTCGACCGTCTCGGCCAGGTGGATATGAATCGGAATCCGCTTGCGGCCGGCTTCACCGATCAGTTCCTTGAGAGGCTCCGGCGGGCAAAGATACGGCGAATGGGGACCGAGCATCGTCGTGATGCGCCCGTTCGCTTGGCCCGACCATCGCTCGATCAAATCCCAGCCCTCCGCGAGCCGCTTGCCGCCGTCATCCTCCGCCAATGCGAGGCCGCGCGCAAGTGAAGCCCGCATGCCCGTCTCCGCAACTGCCGTCGCAATCTGTTCCATATGAATGTACATATCGGCGAACGCGGTCGTTCCCGAGCGGATCATCTCCGCCATCGCCAGTTGCGCGCCCCAGTAGATATCTTCTTCGGTCATCCGGGCTTCTGCCGGAAACATTTTGCGCTCCAGCCAATCCATCAGCTTCAGATCGTCGGAGAAGGCCCGCAGCAGAGTCATCGGACTGTGCTGATGCGCATTGATCAGCCCCGGCATCGCCGCCATCCCTTCACCGGATATGATTTCGTCACCGGGGTGTTGCGAAGTGACACTTGGTCCTACCGAAGCGATACGGCTTCCTTCCAGCACAATGTCCCCGCGAAACGGACGGTCCCCTTCCTTCATCGTCATAATGAGGACATTCCGAATGATCGTTCTCGTTTTGGCGCCATGCATCTTCTCATGCTCTCCTCTCGTCATCGTTTCGTTCGAGAAGAGCATAAACGTTGCCGCAGCGTGAAAGTCAAGCGGAGGGGCCGATCATTCGCTCCGGCCGCACGATTTCGTCGAACCGTTCCGCGCTCAGCAAGCCGCTCGCCACGGCAGCCTCCTTCAGCGTCAGGCCTTCGGCATGAGCGCGCTTGGCGATCGCCGCCGCGTTCTCGTACCCGATATGCGGGTTCAGGGCGGTGACCAGCATCAGCGAACGTTCCAGATTGCGCGCGATCGCCTCCTTGTTCGGCCGGATGCCGACGGCGCAGTTGGCGTTGAACGAACGCATCGCGTCCGCCAGCAGACGGGCCGATTGCAGGAACAGATGCGCAATGACCGGTTTGAACACATTGAGCTGAAAATGCCCTTGGCTGGCCGCGAAGCCGATGGCCGCGTCGTTGCCCATAACCTGGCAGACGACCATCGTCAGCGCCTCGCTCTGCGTCGGATTGACTTTGCCCGGCATGATCGAGCTGCCCGGCTCGTTGGCCGGAATGACGATTTCGCCGATTCCGCTGCGCGGGCCGCTGGCCAGCAGTCGAACGTCATTGGCGATCTTCATCAGATCGGCCGCCAGCGCCTTCATCGCGCCGTGAACGAATACGAGCTGATCGTGGCTGGTCAGCGCATGGAACTTGTCCGGGGCGGTAACGAAAGCTTTGCCCGTAAGCGCGCTTACTTCCGCGGCCGCGACAGCGGCAAAATCGGGATGGGCATTCAACCCGGTGCCGACCGCCGTGCCGCCGAGCGCCAACTCCTTCAAGCCTTCGGCCGCCGAGCGGATCATGTCCCCCGTTTTGCTCAGCATTTCGCGCCAGGCGCCGATTTCCTGGCCGAGCGTCAGCGGCGTCGCGTCCTGCAGATGCGTCCGGCCGATCTTGACGACATCCGCAAATTCGCGGGCTTTCGCATCCAGCGTCGACCGAAGCTCTTCCAGCGCCGGAAGCAGCATGTCTTCCACCGCCAGCGTTGCCGCAATATGCATCGCGGTCGGGAACGTGTCGTTGGAGCTTTGCGACCGGTTGACGTCGTCGTTCGGATGGATGCGCAGCGAAGACCCTTGATCGGCCAGCAGCGCGTTGGCGCGATTGGCTATGACTTCGTTGACGTTCATATTCGTCTGCGTACCGCTGCCGGTCTGCCAGACGACGAGCGGGAAGTGGTCGTCGAGCCGTCCATCCGCGATTTCATCCGCCGCGCGGGCGATCGCTTCGGCTTGTTCGGCCCCCAGCACGCCGAGCTTCAAGTTCGCCTGCGCGGCCGCCTTTTTGACCAGCGCCAGCGCTTTTACAATTTCGATCGGCATCCGTTCCGTGCCGATGCGGAAATTTTCGAGGCTGCGCTGCGTTTGCGCGCCCCACCAGCGATCGGCGGGAACCCGCACTTCCCCCATCGTATCCTTCTCGATCCGGTAACCGTTCTGTTCTGCCATCGATAATCTCCTCCTTTTCCTTTTATCCTATTGTTGCCCGAACGGAAGGGGGATTAATTGCGGCAACCGATCATGGCCAAAACGGGACGTCTCCGAGACGTCCCGCTTCCTCTGAGCCGCTGTCCGGCGGCATGCCGCATCCCCGCCGCCTGCGCTTCTCAGCGCCGGACAGCGTTCCGATACGCTTCCATATAAGCGGCGGCTTGCCGCTCGATCAACGTATAGTCGCCGGTTTTCACCGCTTCCTTCGTCAAATCGCTCCCGATGCCGACCGCCACCGCTCCGGCCTGAATCCACTCTTTCAGGTTCGCAAGCGATACGCCGCCCGTCGGCATAATATTCGCTTGCGGCAGCGGCCCCTTGATCGCCGAAATGATGCCGGGCGAGAACGCGTTGCCTGGAAACAGCTTCACGATATCGACGCCGAGCTCCAGCGCGCTCTGAATTTCCCGGATCGTCATGGCTCCCGGCATGACCGGCACGCAATACCGGTTGCACAATTTCACCGTGTCCGGATTGAGCGAAGGCGCTACAACGAATTCGGCACCGGCCATAATGGCCGCCCGCGCGGTCTCCGGATCCAGCACCGTTCCGACGCCGATGATCGCATAGTTCTCGTCATCCGGAGAAGCCGAGCTGGAAAACTCCCCGGCCAGCTGTTCGACCGCCCGCAGCGCGAACGGCACCGTCATCGTAATCTCGATCGCCTTGATCCCGCCTTTGACGGCATGGCGCGCGATCCGCGCGACATCCTCCGGCGAGTCGGCCCGCAGCACCGCCACGACACCCGCATCCGCCACTTTCCGCAATATGTCCGGCTTTTTCATCAATTCGCTTCATCCCTTTGCGCAGTTGTATGATCGTTACTATTGGCGATTATCCGGTGAATTTCCTGCCGAAGAGACAAAAAAATACATGCTGCAAGCTTGT
Source organism: Paenibacillus cisolokensis (assembly GCF_018403665.1). Taxonomy (GTDB): domain Bacteria; phylum Bacillota; class Bacilli; order Paenibacillales; family Paenibacillaceae; genus Paenibacillus_AH; species Paenibacillus_AH cisolokensis. The sequence goes on along the minus strand of NZ_BOVJ01000063.1, from coordinate 6,135 downwards.
CCGACACAAAATAAGGGCAACCCCTCAGACTGAACGAACTAGCCTGCCGGGGTCACCCGTCTTCAATCACAAGCCGTCGGCTCCGGAATTCATCTTGCCGAGCTCATGCTCCACCAATAGGGTAAGCTCATCCTCGTATCCGCCCGTAATCCGGTACTTGCGGATATAATCGCGAACGAACTTGCGAGGATCCTTGGGCTGAAAAATTCGCGTCAGTTCCTTCAGGCTTTCTTTGACTTCATTCTGGCTATGCTTGGCCATGAAATCTCCTCCCCTATCGTTGGATAGTCGCCCTACAATGGCAGAAGGGCAAGAATATACGCGGCTCAAGACCGCCAATCCCCTTCCGGTCCAGGCAATCCCATGGTGCGCCGAGGTACAAGAATGTTTCAATTTTTCTAACTATTATAACACTTTAAGCTCCACGGGAAAAGAGAACATGAGCGGACGACCGTTCACCGCCGATTTTCGTCCGCTTCGTCGCTCGAATGCGGCTCCGCCCGGACATCCTGTTTTCCAGCCGGGTCCGCAGGTTCTTCCGAATGGGGAAAGGCGGGACCGCCCGTGCCTTTTCGAAACATGCGCAGATAAGCGACCACCCCCAATAACGCCACCGCTATGCCGAAGATCAGCCCGAGCGTCGTCACCCAGCCTTCCACCGCTTCCATAATCCCGCCCCCTTTCCATACAAAAACGGCCCGCCCTCGCCGGGCGAGTCGTTATTTTCCATATATAGGTTATTATATCGAAACAAATGGGGGCAAGCAATGAGATGTCGAGGACTGTCACATTTTATTCTTTTTTCGCCTTTCGCCGAAACGCTCCGGTACCCCAAGCCACCAGTTCCCCGTCGTCGCCGATGACTTTTCCTTGCATGGTCAGCGTCCGGGCCGACCGGTGAATTTGCTCCGCTTCGCAAACCAGGATGCCGCCCCGGCTACTCGTCAAAAAATGGACGCCCAGCTGCGCGGTTACGATTTGGTCGTCCGGATAAGCCATCATGGCCGCAAGCCCCATCGCATTGTCGAGCAAAGAAGCGATGACGCCGCCATGAACGATGCCGATCAGGTTCAGATGCTGCTCCCGTGTTTCCAGACAGATCGTCGCCTTACCGGCTTTTGCCTGCACGATTTCGCAGCCGAGCAGCCCCCAGAACGTCGATTGGGCAGACGCGGCAAGCCTTGTCAGATGGCCCGCCTGATCGGCCTGCTGCACAAACCAGTTTTCGCCAGCCATATGCGGCACGCTCCTTTACGACTCTTCTTCCTCCAGCAGCTTTCGCCGCAGCACCTTGCCCACCATCGATGTAGGCAGCGAGTCGCGAAATTCGTATAGATGGGGCACCTTGTAAGCCGCCAGCCGCTCCCGGCACCACCGGTCAAGTTGGGGACGCGACACCTGCCAGCCGTCCCGCAGCACGATGAACGCTTTGACCGTTTCGCCGCGGTAGGCGTCCTTCACCCCGACGACCGCCGCCTCGCGGACAGCCGGATGCTCATACAGCACTTCCTCCACTTCGCGCGGATACACGTTAAACCCTCCGGCAATGATGACGTCCTTGATCCGGTCAATAATCGTAAAATAACCGTCCGCATCCATCGTCGCCAAGTCGCCCGTATGAAGCCAGCCGCCCTTCAGCGCCAGCGCCGTTTCCTCCGGCCGCTGCCAGTAGCCTTGCATCACCTGGGGACCCTTGACGACGAGCTCGCCGATCTCGCCGGCCGGCACCGGCTCGCCTGTCGCCGGATCGACGACGGCGGCGTCCGTATCGGGGAACGGCACGCCGATCGTCCCGATTTTGCGCAGCCCCCAGATCGGATTGGCATGGGTGACGGGGGACGCTTCGGTCAGCCCGTATCCTTCGATCAGCCGGCCGCCGGTCAGCTTCTCGAACCGTTCCTGCACGTCGAGCGGCAGCGGCGCCGAGCCGCTGATGCATACCTCGATCGACGACAGGTCGGCCGTCCTGGCATCCTGGTGATGATTTAAGGCCACGTACATGGTCGGCGCTCCCGGAAAAATGTTCGGCCGCTTCTGCCTGATCGTCTTGATCACCGCATCCGGTTCAAAGCGCGGCAGCAAAATAAGCAGCCCCGCCCGCAAGACCGAATAGTTCATCAGCACCGTCAGCCCGAAGACATGAAAGAGAGGAAGCGCCGCAAGAAAACGCTCGCTGCCGCCGACCGTCCGGTAGCACCAGGCCGCCGTCTGCACCGTATTGGCAACCAGATTCCGGTGGGTCAGCATAACCCCTTTCGGCCTGCCGGTGGTGCCGCCCGTATATTGCAGCAGCGCCAGATCGGCCGCGGGATCGAGCGGCACTTCCGGCGGCTCGCCCGCAGCGCCGGCCAGCAGCCGGCGGTAAGCATACACGCCCATTCTGCCGTAAGGAATATCGGCGCGGAACCCTTCCTTGCGCTGCTTCAGGGGATAAAGCGCGTTTTTCGGAAACGGCAGCGCATCCTTCAGCGACGTGACGATGACATGTTTAAGCTCGGGCAGCGGACCGGACTCGGGGCGTTCCCCCCGCACCCGGGAGAGCCGCGGATACAGCAGATCAAGGGTAACGATCGCCGACGCTCCGCTGTCGGCCAGTTGGTATTCCAGCTCCCGCTCCATATAGAGCGGGTTCGTCTGGACGACGATGGCGCCGATCGACAGCGCTCCGAAGTAAGCCGTGACGGCCTGCGGGCAGTTCGGCAGCATAATGGCGACGCGGTCGCCCTTGGCGATGCCGAGCGACGAGAGGGCCGCCGCCATCCGGTTGACGTCCGCCAGCAGCCGCCGGTAAGCGGTCTTCTTGCCGAGAAAATAAAGCGCCGGCCGATCGGGGTGCTTCGCGGCGGCATCCCGCAGCAGCTGCGGGATGCCGCAATCGGGATAATCGAGCTCCGGCGGCACTTCCGCCGGATAGTGACGGAGCCAGGGGCGGCGCTGCGGCTGTTCGCTTCGTTCCATCGCGTCCCTCCTCCTCTATACCACGTAGCGTTCGGCGGCAATGACGCGGGCGGCGACGGCCCGTTTCAGCGCGATCGTATCGGCGAGCGGGGCGCGCGTCAGCTTTTTGAGCACCGACAGCTGGACTTGCAGCCCGTCGCCCTGCTCGAGCGCAGCGAGCGTCCGTTTGGCGAGCGATTCTATCCGCTCCATCGCTTCCTGGACGAAGATGGCGCTCATCCGTACGGCGTTGCGGGCGCTGTCCGGCACGCTCCGCTCGTCGTGCGCGCCTCCGGCGCGTTGCAGCATTTTTTCCGTACGCAGCAGCGCGCTCTCCATTGCGTAAATCTGAATCATCATATCCGCCAGCGCGCACAGCACCTCCTGCTCCTGCTCGAGCTGCGGACCGTATTTTTGCACCGCCTGGCCGCCAACGGCCAGAAATATCTTTTTCGCCTGATCGAGCCGGTACTTCTCTTTGCCGAGCAAGCCGTCGAATGCCGGCAGCGGCTGCGGCCGCAGCAATTCCTCTTGCAGGGCGCGCGCTTTGCGCAGCAGCGGCAATTCGCCCTTCAGCACCTTCTTCATCAACGTGCCGGGAATAAGCATCCGGTTAATTTCATTCGTCCCTTCGAAAATGCGGTTAATGCGGGAATCGCGGTAGATCCGCTCGACCTTGTACTCGCGGATATAGCCGTAGCCGCCGTGAATTTGCACCCCTTCGTCAGCCACCTGATCGAGCGCTTCGGAGGCGAACACTTTGATGATCGAGCATTCGAGCGCGTATTCCCCGATCGCTCTTGCCGCCTGCATGCCCGCATCCGGCGCGTCGGGATCGGCGCCGGCGAGCGTCTCGTCGATCAGCCCGGCCGTGCGGTACACCATGCTTTCCAGCACATAGGTGGCGGTGTTCATTTCCGCCAGCTTCGCGCCGATCAGCGGAAAGCTCGATATTTTCTGTCCGAACTGCTTGCGCGTATTGGCATAGGCGGAAGCGAGCGCGATCGTCTCCTTGGCGGTGCCGAGACAGCCCGCGCCGAGCTTGAACCGGCCGATGTTCAAAATGTTGAAGGCGATCAAATGGCCTTTTCCGACTTCGCCGAGCACATTGCCGACCGGCACCCGGACGTCCTCGAAGTAGAGCGGGCAGGTCGACGAGCCCTTGATGCCCATTTTATGCTCCTCAGGTCCGACGCTCAGACCCGGCGACGAGCGCTCGACGATGAACGCGGTAAAATGTTCGCCGTCCACCTTGGCGTACACGATAAACAGATCGGCAAAGCCGGCATTCGTGATGTACAGCTTGGAGCCGTTCAGCACATAATGCGAGCCGTCCGGCGACAGCCGCGCGGTCGTGCGGGCGCCGAGCGCATCCGAGCCCGAGGCCGGTTCGGTCAGACAGTACGCCGCAATTTTCGCCCCTGTCGCCAGCTCGGGAAGATACTTCGCTTTCTGCTCCGGCGTACCGAAGAAGACGATCGGCAGCGTGCCGATGCCGACATGCGCGCCGACGGACAGCGCAAACGACGATGCCGGGGAGAGCGTCTCCGCCAGCAGCGTCGTGCTGACCTTGTCAAGGCCGAGTCCGCCATAAGCTTCCGGCACATCCGCCCCGAGCAGGCCGAGCGTTCCCGCTTTGCGCATGAGCTCCACCGTCAGTTCGTAGTCCAGCCCTTCGATGCGGGCATCGACAGGACGGATCTCGCCTTCCAGAAACGCCCGCGCCGCATCCGCCATCAGAAGCTGCTCCTCTGTAAAATCTTCCGGGGTCACAACCGACGCCGGCGAAACATTCTCGATCGTGAACCAGCCGCCCTTTCGCCCACTATCCTTCATACCGTCCGCTCCTTTCCGTATCGCATGGGCTATGCCTCGACCTCGAACACGCCGGCCGCTCCCATCCCGCCGCCGACGCACATCGATACGACTCCGATTCCGCCGCCGCGCCTGTTCAGCTCATGAACGAGCGATACCGCCAGCTTCGTCCCCGTGCAGCCGAGCGGATGGCCGAGCGCGATCGCCCCGCCGTTGACGTTCACCTTGGCGGGATCGAGCGCGAGCTGCTCGATAACCGCCAGACATTGCGCCGCGAACGCTTCGTTCAGTTCGAACAGATCGATCTGTTCGACCGTCAGTCCCGACCGGCGCAGCGTCAGCGGAATCGCCTTCACCGGCCCGATGCCCATAATTTCGGGCGGAACGCCGACGACGCCGAAGGCGCGGAACACGGCGAGCGGTTTCGCGCCGATCGCGTCCGCCTGCTCGCGGCTCATGACCACGACAGCCGCCGCTCCGTCGCTCATCTGCGACGCATTGCCGGCCGTCACCGTGCCTTCCCGGGCGAAGGCCGGCTTGAGCGCCGCAAGCCGCTCGGGCGTCGTGTCCGGCCGCACCCCTTCGTCGGTATCGAACACGAACTCGCGGGACCATGGCCGGCCGCTGTCGTCCACGCCGGAACGGCGTACGGCAAGCGGCACGATCTCTTCCCGGAATCGTCCCGCTTCAATGGCCGCCGCCGCCCGCCGATGGCTCTCCGCCGCGAACGCATCCTGCGCTTCCCGGGTAACGCCGTAGCGGCGGGCCACCTCTTCGGCCGTATGGCCCATTCCCATGTACGCCTCCGGCATCGTGGCGGCAATGTACGGATGCGGAGACAACTTGAAGCCGGTCATCGGCACATGACTCATGCTCTCCACGCCGCCGGCCACCACCGCGTCCGCATAGCCGAGCCGGATGCGGTCCGCCGCCATGGCGATCGCCTGCAGCCCGGAAGCGCAGAAGCGGTTGACCGTGACGGCCGGCGTCGCGGCGTCCAGCCCGGCATACAGCGCCATGATGCGCGCGAAATTCAGCCCTTGCTCCCCCTCCGGCATGGCGCAGCCGATAATGACGTCTTCGATGTCGCCGGGCCCGAGGCCGGGCACCCGCTCCAAAGCGGCGGCGAGGACGGCGCGGCCGAGATCCTCCGCCCTCGTTTCGGCGAGGCTGCCTTTTTCGCCCGGCCGACAGCGGTGCGGACAGCCGCCACGATGACGGGATCGCGCGGATGCGCGGGGCCGAACGGCCGCTCGCGGCCGCCCGCCCGCGATTGCGATTGAGACGATGCTTCCATAAGCTGATTCCTCCTTTCACGAACTAGCCAGTCGCACGCGCAGGCGACCGGCCGGGGCGCTGCTTGCGCACCTGCAGGGCCCTATC
>NZ_BOVJ01000062.1 GCF_018403665.1 Paenibacillus cisolokensis | reverse complement strand
AAAAGCGGCTTATGGGCCAAAATAAGACGTGTGAGATTCGTTAGAACGTTCATGATAACAACGATACGGTCTCTTACTAACTGAAGGTTGTTAACGATCTGCCGTTCAATGAGTATTAGTTTTCCCACCAATATTACCGCCGCGGCATCAGAAAAAGACTGGAGTTTGATCGGTAGAATATCCGATCAGTATCCAGTCTTTTGCGAGTAGCAGAACTGTTATTTTTATTCCAATTCCATGACACTTATTTAGGTGGGTGGACAGAAATTATTGTTGCTTTGAAAACATCCGCTGTCTCATCGCTTCGTAGAGCAGCACCGTCGACGCCATCGCCACGTTCAGCGACTCGGCCTTTCCTCGCATCGGAATGCGCACCGCCTCGTCCATCAAGGCGATCGAATCGGCCGACAGTCCATCCGCCTCGCTGCCCATCAAAAGCCAGGTCGCCGGCTTCCAGTCGAGCTCGTAGCAGGAAGCGGTCGCTTGCAGGCTAGTTCCGACAAGCCGGATACCTTTCCGCTTCGCCTCCGGCAGCAGCGACCGGAGATCGCCGGTGACGACCGGCACATGAAACAGCGAGCCCATCGTCGAACGGACCGTCTTCGGATTGTACGGATCGGCGCAGCCTTTGCCGAGCAGCACCGCATCCGCGCCGACCGCGTCCGCCGTGCGAATGATCGTCCCGACATTGCCGGGATCGCGCACGCCGTCCAGGACGACGGCAAGACAGCCGGGCCGAAACGGTGCCGACAGATCCGGCTCGGGCTTGCCGACAACGGCGAAGACCGGTGGCGGCGTATCGGTTCCGGTGCACTTGGCCATTACACCGGGAGAGGCCGCGAAATACGGGCTTCGGGCAGCCGGGCAAGCGCTGCGGCAAGCTCCTCCGGCACGCCGCGTTCCGCGTCATAGACGACAGCCGATATTTCGAGCCCGGCACGCAACGTTTCCTGAACGAGATGGATACCCTCCGCCAAAAACATGCCGGTCTTGTCGCGCCCTTTCTTCTCCAGTAGCGACGACCAGCTTTTGACCCGCGGATTTTGCGTCGAATTCAGCATGATCGGATGTTGCGGGAATTGCGTCATATGTTTCTCAACCTTCCTGATAAGCAAGCTCCAGACGGGTCAAATCTTCATTTTTGCCGACAATGACAAGCACGTCGCCTTCCTGAATAACATCTTCCGCGAACGGCGAAATGTTCATCTGACTTCCCGTCTTGATCGCCATAACATTGCAGCGATATTCGGCCCGGATATCAAGCTGCTTCAAATTTTTGCCGATCATTTGGCCCGTCGCCTTCAGCTCGACAATGCTGTAGTCTTCCGACAGCTCGATAAAATCGAGAATATTCGGCGAAATAAGATGATGCGCCACCCGAAGCCCCATATCCCGTTCCGGAAAAATGACTTTGTCGGCGCCGATTTTGTCCAACACTTTGCCGTGGAGCTCGTTCTGCGCTTTGACGATAAGCGTCGGCACGCCCAAATCTTTCAGAATAAGCGTCGTCAAAATACTGGACTGAATGTCGGCGCCGATCGCTACGACGACGACGTCGAAATTGCGGATACCGATTGCCCGCAGCGCGTCTTCATCGGTTGAATCGGCCGAAACGGCGTGCGTCACATGATGGGATATTTCCTGAATACGGTGCTCGTTCATATCGATGGCCAAAACGTCAAACCCCATCCTGGACAAGGAAAGCGCTACGCTGGAACCGAATCTGCCCATGCCGATAACGGCAAACTGCTTTTTCCTCATCGTATATCCATCCCTTCATTTCCGCAGCCTTGATCCTGGCAATTGATTTTTTGAACGATTATGATGGCCTCCGACAAGGCGGACGGCGCCTGAACAGCCGGATGATTCCCCGATGCGCTGGACATATTATAACGGAAATCCGATTTAATGGAGGGAATCCGATTGAACAATTTCGATTTACGCCAGGCAATCGCGATGCGGGTGCATGCCATGTCCGGCGAGCAATTATTCGAAGTGATTGAGGATTCCGTCGGCAACGACGAGAAGACGCTGCCCGGTCTCGGCGTACTGTTCGAAATGATCTGGCAGGAAAGCTCCGCGGAGGCGCAGCACCAAATGGTCGAATGCTTGCACCGCCGCTTGGCTTCCATGCCGCTTCCGTCTCAGCCCAAATAGTATTCGCTGGCCGCGTACACTTCCCGTCCTCCGACAATCGTTCGTCTGACCCAGGGATATCCTTCGTAGCGGTCGACAAGAAGCAGATCGGCCGCTTTCCCGGGTTCGATCGAACCGATCACTTGCTCCGCGCCAATAGCTTGCGCAGGGTGCAGCGTCCCCATTCGAACCGCTTCGGGCAGCCCGATAATGCCATCGTCGGACAGCTTGAATATCGCGGCCAACAGCGAGGAAGGATGGTAATCGGAGCATAATATATCGGCTGCCCCCGCCGCTATCGCATCGGCTGCGCGCATGTTGTTGTCGTGCGAGCCGCCCCGGACCACATTCGGCGCTCCGACGCATACCCGGATTCCCCTTTTGATGGCATGACGCGCAGTATCCAGATTCATCGGAAATTCGGATACGGTGGCGCCATACCGGATCGATTCGTCGACACGTTCCGGCGAATCGTCGTCATGAGAGGCGACGGCGATGCCGTTTCGGGTCGCCAGACGCCCGAGATCGCGCAGACGGGACCAGTCGACCTGCCGTTGGCGCTTCAACAAATCCTCCACGATATACCGGACTTCTTCCCTGTCCACACCCTGGTTCTTCATGACATACCGCTCGAACGAACCGGGCTCGCGGTACTGGCCCTGACCCGGCGAATGATTCATGAACGACAAATAATCGATCACCTTTTCTTGAATATACCGTTCCACGATCGGCAACCCGTCGAGATGGGACACCTCATAGCGCAAATGGATGCCGTGGCGCACCATGCTGCGCTTGCTGCGGTACCGGCGAATCAGCTCGACGAGCTGCGTCAAATAGTGGTCTCCCCGCAGGCTGAGGCCGACGCCGAGAGACAAAGAATGATACATCGATGTAATGCCGTGCAGCGGCAGCTTCCGTTCGAACTCCATCAAGGCCATGTCAAGCGGAAACATCGTATTGGGACGGGGCTGCACTTCTTTCTCAATCGCATCGGAATGAATATCGACAAGCCCCGGCATCACATACAAGCCGCCGGCATCGATGATGATCGTATCGTCACCCTCTGCTGTTGCTTCGGCCATGCCCCGACGATCCGGATCGTCCGCCGCTTCCCTCCTGATTTCGGCGATTCGTCCGTCTTCGATTTTCAAGCTGCCCGTCACGACCTCGTCCGGCAATACGATGGAACCGCCGATAATCCACATGGTTGACATTGGCCGGTTTTCCTCCCCGTTCGTCGTTCTAATCTGCGCTAGGCAGCGCGCTATCTCCGTCTATTATACAGGTTTACCGTTGCGAATCGCAAAACGAAACGCCCCCGGCCGCAAAAGCCGGGGGTAAGATGCGAACGTATATCGGGAGCCTAACCGCGCTCCGGCATCGCTGCCGGCCTGTCGCAGGAGCTCGTCATCTCGTAATGGCGCCCTTCGCGGGACGCATCGTGGAATCCGTGCATCGCCTCAAGCACATGATAAGCCAGCTCGCCGTTCGCGCGATGCGGACGGCCTTCGGCTATCGCTCTTGCCATATCGGCCACACCGATTCCGCGGTTATTGTCGGTATATCCGTGGGTAAGCGGAATGTCCTCCCACTCCCCGCTGTCCGCCCGCCGCAGCTGCACCCGGCCGCCGAAACCATTCGGGTCCGGTACGCGCAGCGTGCCGGCGCTTCCGTAAATTTCGATATGCGGCAGCTCCGTTCCGGCCATAATATCGAAGCTCGTAATGATCGTCCCGACGGCGCCCGAGGCGAAATCGATTACGCCGGCAATATGCGTCGGCGTCTCCACCTTGATGATCTTCCCTTTCTTCTTCTCGCTCAGAATCGTCCGCTCCGGAAACGCAATGGCGGCCGAACCGGTAACCCGGCGAATCGGCCCGAGCAAATTGATCAGAGCGGTCAAATAATAAGGCCCCATATCAAACATCGGACCGCCGCCGACTTCGTAATAAAACTCCGGGTCCGGATGCCAGTGCTCATGGCCGCGCCCCATCATAAAGGCCGTCGCCGCTACCGGCCGGCCGATTGCGCCTTCGTCGATCAGCTTGCGGCATGTCTGGATTCCCCCGCCGAGGAACGTCTCCGGCGCTCCGGCTACCCGCAGGCCGCTGCGGGCGGCAAGCTCCAGCACTTCCCGTCCTTCTTCTCTCGTAACGGCCAGCGGCTTTTCCACATAAACATGCTTGCCCGCTGCGAGCGCTTGCAGGCAAACCGCTGCATGCGCTTTCGGAATTGTCAAATTGACGACGATTTCGATTTCGGGATCGGCCAGCAGTTCATCAACAGAGCAGGCTTTCGGCACGCCGAATTCCCGGGCCCTGGCAGCCGCGCGCTCCACATCCAGATCGGCGCAGGCGACCAGTTCCACCTCCGGGTAAAGCTGAAGATTTCGAAAATAAATGCCACTTATATTGCCGCAACCGACAATGCCCGTTTTCATCGGCTTCATTCGTTATCCATCCCTTTCCGGCCGCATATGCTCCGCATATCGCCATTCGCCCATTGTTGCTCTACCGCAATTCGTCAATTCGCACCCAACGGCGCTCCGCGATCGACAGATCGACCGCCTCCAGCACTTCCTGACATTTCACCCCGTCGGTAAAATTCGGGACCGGCTGGCGGTTGCCGGCAATCGCCAGCAGCAATTCGCGAACCTCATGCGTGAACGTATGCTCGAATCCGATCGTATGCCCCGGCGGCCACCAGGCATCCATATACGGATGGGCCGGATCCGTCGCCAGCACCCGCCGGAAACCTTGGACATCCTCCGCATCGTCCCTAAAGAAAACCTGCAGTTCGTTCATCCGTTCGAAGTCGAATTTGACGCTGCCTTTGCTGCCGTTAATTTCGAACGCGTTCGTGCACCTGTGACCGGCTGCGAAGCGCGTCGCCTCGAAGCTGCCGAGCGCTCCGCCCGCGAAACGGGCGAGAAACAGCGTCGCATCGTCCACCGTTACTTCTCCGCGCGGACCGTCCGCACTGCCTTTGGCGCTTAAACCGGTCATGGACGACGGAATCGGCCGCTCTTTGATGAACGTCTCGCTCATCCCGACCACCTCTTCGAACTCGCCGATCAGAAACCGGGCCAGATCGATCAGATGGGCGCCCAGATCGCCGTGCGATCCGGAACCGGCAATCTCCTTCTGCAGCCGCCATACAAGCGGAAATTCCGGATCGATAATCCAATCTTGCAGAAACGTTGCGCGGAAATGATAAATCTTGCCGATGCGCCCTTCGGCAACCAGCTTCTTCGCCAGCTGGACGGCAGGAACGAACCGGTAGTTGAAACCGATCATATGCTTGACGCCGGCTTTCTCCGCCGCCGCCAGCATGTCCCGCGCATCGTCCAGCGTCAGCGCCAGCGGCTTCTCGCAGAACAGATGCTTGCCCGCCGCCGCAGCCGCGACTGCGATCTCCTTGTGCGCGTCGCTCGGCGCATTGATATCGACGAGATCGATGTCGTCACGCTCCACCAGGCGGCGCCAGTCCGTCTCCGCCGATTCCCAGCCGAACTGGGCGCGGGCGGCCTCCACTCCTTGCGGGTCGCGCCCGCAAACCGCTTTCATTTCCGGCTTCGGCGCATCCGGGAAAAACATCGGAAGCGCGCGATAGGCATTGGAATGCGCCTTGCCCATAAACTTGTACCCGACCATGCCGACACGTACCTTATCCATCTTCCGTTCCACCTTTCAATCGGTTGTGGAGGAGCTGCCGAAGCGCTCCGTAGATGCCCGGACGATCAGTTCGACCGGAAGCTTCAGTATGGGAGTGTCCCAAGTCGTTTCGTCGGCGGCAAGCAGACGGCGGGCGGCAAGCTTCCCCATCCGGTCGAACGGAACGGACAGCGTTGTCAGCTGCGGATCGGTCATCCGCGCTCCTTCGGAATCGTCGCAGCCGGCCAGAGCATAATCCGCTCCCGCTTCCAGCCCAAACTCCCGCAGCCCTTGCATAATCCCGATCGCCATCCGGTCATTGCCGGCGAATATGCCGTCCACTTCCCCTCGCCGCATCGCGTCGGCGATGGAAGCGGCAAGCTCCAGACCGCTCTTGCGGCTGTAATTGCCGGCATAGATTCGTTTCGGGTCGAACGGCAAGCCCGACGCCTCAAGCGCTCGCCGATAACCTGCCAGCCGATCGGCGCTGTTGGAGTAGACGAGCGGTCCGTTGACGAAGGCGATCCGTCTGCAGCCTTGGCCGGCCAGATGCCGCACGACCTGAAAGCTGCCCGATTCATGATCCGCGTCGACCGCCGGAAACGGCTCCTCGTCGAATCGCTGATTGACGAGGCAGAACGGATAACCGTCCCGCCACAGTTCGGCGAGCGCCTGCCGCTCGTCCGGTTCGTCGCGGGAACCGAGAACGATCAGCGCGTCAACCTTCTGCGTGCGGAACAGCATCGCATATTCCCGCTTCTCGTCCGGCTTCCGGAACATGAGAAGCAAATCGTATCCGTGCCTGCCCGCTTCTTCGCCGACACCGCTCAATATTTCCGAGAAATAATACGTTGAGAATAGACGCACCTTCGGCACGAGCGGCAAGATGACGCCCAGATTGCCGCTCTTCCGCCGGGCGAAGCGCTGCGCGAGCGCGCTCGGCACATAATGCAGCCGTTCCGCCGCCTCCAGCACCTTCCGCCTGGTCTCTTCCTTTACCGGTCCCGTCCCGCTCAACACACGCGAAACTGTCGCTTCCGAAACGCCTGCCAGCCGTGCAACTTCCTTCCGTGTAATAGGTCTTTCCTCCCTGCCAGCTCCGTGCTGCCGCACTGTCCATACATTCGGCAAGCTAAATACTATTTCATGTACACGCGTACATTTTCCCATGAAAAGGATGCTCTGTCAACGGGATTTCAAGCCGCATTCATGCAAAAAACGGCGCCTCGAATTAAGGCGCCGTCTCCAGAAACTTGGCCGTCGGATTGCGTTCGATGGCCGTCCGCATCGCATATTCGTTTTCGAACAACGCAACATATTTGTCCTTCTTGTCTTTCACCAGCGTCGAGTTGATCCGGAATTTGGACGGATCGATTTTATCGTCCACAATCCAGCGCGCGAACTGGAACGGCATCCGGTGCAGCATGACTTCGACGCCGTACTCGGCCCGCATCCGGTACTCGAACACTTCGAACTGAAGCTGGCCGACGACGCCGAGAATCGTCTCGTCCGGGCCGCTGATCGAATGGAAGACCTGAATTGTCCCTTCTTCCGTCAACTGGTCGACGCCTTTCTGATATTGCTTGTGCTTGAGCGCATTTTTCACGGTCACCTTGGCGAACAGCTCGGGCGAAAATGTCGGCAGTTCATCGAAGATGATCTGGCCGCCCTGGCACAGCGAATCGCCGATTCGGAATATGCCCGGGTCGAACAAGCCGATAATGTCGCCGGGATAGGCTGTTTCGACAATATCCCGGTCCTGGGCGAGAAACTGCTGCGGCTGGGACAGCTTGATCTCTTTGCCCGCCCGCACATGCCGGACGGTCATTCCCCGCTCGAACCTTCCCGAGCAAATGCGCAAAACGCGATGCGGTCGCGATGAGCCGGATTCATGTTGGCCTGGATTTTGAAAATATAGCCGGAAAACTTCTCGTCGGTCGGCTCGACCGGCCCTTCCGTACTGTTGCGCGGCGTAGGAGGCGGCGCCAACTGCAGGAAGTTCTCGAGAAACGTCTGGACTCCGAAATTGTTAATGGCGCTGCCGAAAAAGACCGGCGTCAGTTCGCCCGCCCGCACCTTCTCGTAATCGAACGGGTCTCCGGCCACGTCCAGCAGCTCCAGCTCCTGTTCGAGCTGCTCATGCAAATACGACCCCGCCATTTCGCGAATAAGCGGATCGTGGTAGTCCTGCACCTGACGGACGGAAATGGTCGAATGATCGTCTCCCTGGAACAGCTCCACCTGATTTTTCATCCGGTCGTAAACGCCGCACAGCTCGCGTCCCATGCCGATCGGCCAGTTCATCGGCACGGAACGGATGCCGAGCACCCGCTCGATCTCTTCCATCAGCTCGAACGGATTCCGGCCTTCGCGGTCCAGCTTGTTGACGAACGTGAAAATCGGAATGCCGCGCTTGCTGCATACCTGGAACAGCTTGATCGTCTGCGCCTCGACGCCTTTGGCGGCGTCGATCAGCATGACGGCGCTGTCGGCTGCCGTCAGCGTCCGGTACGTGTCTTCGCTGAAGTCCTGGTGCCCCGGGGTGTCCAATATATTGACCCGATGGCCCTTGTAATCGAACTGCATGACGCTCGACGTGACCGAAATGCCGCGCTGCTTCTCGATTTCCATCCAGTCCGACGTCGCGTGCCGGTTCGCCTTGCGCGCCTTGACGCTGCCGGCAAGACGAATGGCTCCTCCGAACAGGAGGAGCTTCTCGGTTAATGTCGTTTTTCCTGCGTCGGGGTGGGAGATGATGGCGAACGTGCGCCGCTTCTCCACTTCCCGCTTCAACTCGTCGGTTAGCGTTTTGCTCATGCTTCGTGATAGTTCCCTTCGTTTCGATTGCTGTCAAAATCGAGAATTAACGATCCGCTTACGGCTTGCCGATCAGCAGCGCCCGCGCCGGCGCCGCTTCGATGCCGGTCAGCTTCAGGGGAGCGATCACCATGAAGTAGGTGCCCGCCGGCACGTCCTTCAGCCGCAGCCCTTCGACAATGATGACATTGTTGCGGAACAGCGGCCGGTGCGTCGTATACTCCGGCTGAGCCCGCTCGATGCCGAGCCCGTCGGTGCCGACGCCGCGCACGCCGAGGTCGATCAAGTAGCGCGCGCCGTCTTCGCGCAGGAAGACAAAGTTCATATCGAATTCGTCGGAAAAGGAATTCCGCGTTTTCAGCAGCACCCAGTCCCCGCGCTGCAGACCGAACGGTTCGAGATCTTCCTTCGTCACCGCTTCCTGCACATGCGTCAGATCGAGCACTCTGGCATAGCCGACCAGTTCCTCAAGGCCGATCGTCTCGATCGTCGCGCCGTTCTCCAGCATATGCAGCGGGGCATCGACATGGGTGCCGCAATGCGCGTCCAGATCGATGCGCGATTCGTAAGCTCTGCCGTTCTGGAAATTTTGGACGTTGTAAATTTTCGGCTTCTTCTCTTCTTTATTTTTATAAACCTGCATCGACGGTTCGATGGTCATGGATATATCGTAAACTTTAAACATCTGCTCCATCCTCCTCGTAGAATGAGCGTCTGACGCGCATGCGAAAGATCACTTGCTGCTGTTCGTAACCCAGATGACGTTGTCCTCTTCCTGACCGTTGACCGGCCACCAGAAGAACCCGTCGTCTGCCAGCAGCTGATCCGCTTTCTGCGGTCCCCAGGTGCCCGCCGGGTAGAAGGACAGATCGCTGTCGTCCTCACGCCATGCTTCGGCGATGCGATCGACGAACGCCCATGCCGCGGCCACCTCGTCCCAACGCGTGAAATAGGTGGAATCGCCGCGCGCCGCATCGTGGATCAGCCGTTCGTAAGCTTCCGGCGTATTGATGCCGACCATGCAGCTTTGGCAAAATTCCATCGCCACCGGCTGCACCGCATTGTCGGAGCCGGGCTTCTTCGCATTGATCTTGATATAGATGCCTTCCATCGGATTGACGCGAATGACGAGCAGATTCGGCGACAGATCGTGCTTGCGCGCGAACAGCACATTTTCGGACATGTTCTTGAATTCGACGACGACTTCGGTCGTCTTGACCGGCAGCCGCTTGCCTGTGCGGATATAGAACGGCACGCCCGCCCAGCGCAAATTGTCGACGAACACCTTGGCGGCAAAATACGTCTCCGTTACGGAATCCGGTGCAACCGAATCCTCTTGGCGGTAGCCGACAAGCGGTTTCCCTTTCAAGGTTCCTTCGGCGTACTGGCCGCGAACGACGTTGCGCCTTACTTCTTCGCTCGACGAATACCCGCGCAGCGAACGCAGCACTTTCACCTTCTCGTCCCGGATATCTTCGGGATGAAGACGGCTCGGCGGCTCCATGGCGATCATCGTCAGCATTTGCAGCATATGGTTCTGCCCCATGTCCCGCAACGCGCCGGACTTGTCGTAATAGCCTCCGCGCTCTTCCACGCCGACCGTCTCCGACAGCGTGATCTGCACGTTCGCTATGTAGCGGTTGTTCCACAGCGGCTCGAAGAACGCGTTGGCAAACCGGATGACCTCGATGTTCTGCACCATTTCTTTGCCGAGGTAGTGGTCGATCCGGAAAATCTCTTCTTCCTTGAACACCTGACTGATCTGGGCGTTCAGCTTCTTCGCGGACTCCAGATCGTAACCGAAAGGCTTCTCGATGACGAGCCGGTGCCAGCCCGCGGATTCGAGCAGTCCGCCTTCCCGCATATTGAACGATACGGGACCGAACAGCTCGGGAGCGAGCGCCAAGTAAAACAGCCGGTTGCCCGGAATGCCGAATTTGGCGTCGAGTTCCGCGCTCAGCGCGTTCAACTGCCGGAAGCCGTCCACATTATGAATATCGAGGGACATGTAGACGAAGTGTTCGGCAAAACGGTTCCACAATTCAGTGTCGTCGGCTTTGTATCGGCAAAATTCCGTAATGGAGTCATATACGTCCGAACGGAACTGTTCGTTCGTCCGGGGACGGCGGGCGAGTCCGACGACGGCGAAATTGTCGGCCAGCTTGCCCTCTTTATATAAACTGAAAAGCGCCGGAAAAAGCTTGCGGCGGGCCAGGTCTCCCGTTGCCCCGAACAAATAGTAGACCGCGCCTTCGGCTGCCGTTTCCTGTTTGTTTTCGTAGATCATTGATCCCTCATTCTCTTCCTATGAATTTTTAACGGCTGCAATGCGCCATGTTATGTAGTTTAGCATAATCCACACGCTTGCGCTATCGACCTATTCATAAAAAAACTGATCACCTTCACAACTTCTTCTAATCACTTGCCGCATAATCGCCGGTAATAAGCGGGACGCCGGCGACAAGCGAAATCGTTCCGTCCGTCCGATCGGTATGAAGCGCAATTTGCAGATTGGCCGTCCGGCCGCGGCCAAGCGGCACGGAGGCGTGAAGCTGCCGTGTCCGATACGTCAGGCTGACCGTTCCGCCGTCTTCGTAGCGCTCCTCCAGCCGGGCATCCGCCCATGCGGCCAGCCGCTCGGCCGCCTGCGGCGAATCGGTTTCTCCCCGCACGCTGAAGCTTGCCGTTTGTTCGAACGCAGCTTCGGCGAGCAGCCGTCCGATTTCGGCAGCGGCGGCAAGCAGCCCGTCCCGTTCGCCCGCCCGCCGTTCGAACAATATGACCGCATCCTCCGGCTGTTCGACCCGGCCATGCGATGGGAGCAGAAGCGTCAGCGTCCCGCCGTAAGCGGCCTTCGATCTTTTCGTTAGCGTACCCCGATCGCCGCCTTTCTCATCCAAAGGGGACAAACCGAGCCTGTCCGGCAGATGCCCGGCTTCGCCCGGCTTCAGCCGCACATCCCAACGCAGCGACCAAATCCCGCCGGCAGCGCCCCGGACCAACAGCGGGTCGACCCAGTCCCATAGCGCCGCCATATCCCCCGTCACCCCATTAGGCGGCCCATTCTTCCCGGTACCGCCGCCGTGATCGGCGGCAACAAGCGCCCAGACCGCCCCGGCAAGCAGCACGGCGAATGCCGCGGCAATCCCGATCCACCGCCTGCCCTTCTCATCCGTCTTCAACCGGCTGTCCGGCATGTCCCTCCTCCTTATATTCCGAACTTATATTCCGGATTTCGCCTGTTTTTTTCATTTCTAACATAACTTTCTGCCTCGAAGCCCGTTATCCCTGCTCAAATGAAAAGAACATCCCCCTGCGTTTTTTGGGTATATACCTATACGTGCCAGCCCGTAGTTGAATACACTGCATGCATGAACGTTCATTGGAGGTGTCATGTCTTGCAACCTATATATCCGCTTCACGAAGATCATGTGAGGAAGTTTTGCGGCATGCCCGTATGTGTCGTCCTGAAAGACGGCAGCCGCCATGTCGGTATTTTGACAGATTGCAGTGACGGGAAAGTCATCCTGAACGGAGGGCCGGCCGGACCTGTCACACATTCCACCAGCAGGCCCCTGCAGCAGAAAGACGACAGGCAAAGGAGTAAGAAAGGAAAAAGAAAAGCAGTGCCGGAGCTGAAGCAGACCGCCAATACGCAAGCGTTGGGTTACGGGCCGTATGGAGGGTTCTTCGGGGGAAGGCTTATTTTCGATCTGGCGCTGATCTCCTTCCTGTTTCTGCTGCTGTAATACCGAAAGCCTGGATGCCTGTCGGATAAGCAAAACCGGCAATTCCAGGCTTTATTTACGCCTTCGACATGAATCGCAATCTTTTGCGTCAATTCGAAGGTAATATGGTGATATAGATAACAAAAAGGTAAGTGTTAAAAGGAGGGCTGTCGCGGTGAGAATTCCCCGCTTGCTGATGTATAACCGGTTAACCCGCAGCGAGCCGGTGCATCCGGTGATTCGCAGCGCCGCTTACGATTCGTTCGGCGAAAATGGGTTCGCTCATGATAGCCTGCATCCGCCTGACGCGAAGAGGTCCGCTTCGACCGAACGCAGCGGCGTCTTCGTCGGCATTCCCGCCGCGGATTGGGCCGGGGAGCTTGGCGAGACGGCAAGGCTGCCGTTCGTCCACGGAGCGCCGAACAGCCGCGCTGTCATTCTGAAACGATACGAATGGTCGCAATCTTACGAGCGGCTGCCGTTGCGCGGCCGCCATATCGACCGCCAGGGCTAGCCGTCTCCGGCCGGCGCTAGTCGGCCAGACCGTGCTTATGGGCGTAAATGGCGGCTTGCGTCCGGTCTTCGACGCCGAGCTTGTCAAAGATGTTCGTAATGTGAAATTTGACCGTTTTAATGCCGATGAACAACTCGTCG
The DNA here is from genome assembly GCF_018403665.1 of Paenibacillus cisolokensis. Lineage (GTDB taxonomy): Bacteria > Bacillota > Bacilli > Paenibacillales > Paenibacillaceae > Paenibacillus_AH > Paenibacillus_AH cisolokensis. Next base: position 23,030 of record NZ_BOVJ01000062.1, on the reverse strand, counting down.
GCAATTTCCTGATTCGATAGTCCTCTCGCCAACCCTTTGAGCACGTCCATTTCCCGTTCGGTCAGCTCCTCGTGAGGCGGTTTCTGGGCCGGCTGCTTCGGCTGACGGAAACGGTTCATCATTTTGGCCGCAACCTGGGATTCCAGCACCGACTGGCCGCGCGCGGCCGCGCGAATCGCGTCGGCGATTTCGGCCGCGCGCGACGTTTTGAGCAAATAGCTGAACGCCCCCGCCTCGATAACCGGATACAGCATGCTGTCGTCCAGATAGCTGGTCAGCACAATCACTTTGCAATCCGGATGCAGTTCAAGCAGCTGGCGCGTCGTCTCGACGCCGTCCATCCCGTCCATAACCAGATCCATCAACACCACATCGGGCTTATAAAGCTGTGCCAGCCTGATTCCTTCGCTGCCGCTGCTCGCTTCACCGACGACTTCGATGCCTTCTTCGGTATCCAATACGGCGGCAAGGCCGATCCGCACCATTTCATGATCATCGACCAGCAACACTTTAATCGCCTGTTCCAACGTTTCTGACACCTCTTTTTCTATTCGCCGATACCGTAATCGTCGCGCCGGCCCGTTCCGTCGGCTCTCACCCAAATGTCGATCGTCGTGCCCCGGCCGGGTTCCGACATTAAGTGGAACGTGCCGCCAATTTCATGCACGCGTTCCTCCATCGTCAGCAAGCCGTACGAAGCCTGCTTCTTCTCTTCCGGATCGAATCCGATGCCGTTATCCCGCAGCGTCAGCCGAACCTGACCGCCGTAACGGACAAGTCTGATGTCCATACTGTCCGCTTTCGAGTGGCGAAGCGTATTGGACAGCGCCTCCTGGGCGATGCGAAACAGATGGTCTTCGGCCTGCGGATCGAGCCCGATCGTTTCGTCGATTTCGAGCGTAATTTTCATCGGCACTTTCTGCGCCAGTTCGCCGATCAAGGCCTGCAGCGCCTGACCGAGGTTTTTGCCGTCCAGATGCACCGGCCGCAAATGCAGAAGAAGCGCGCGCATTTCCGATTGGGCGACAGCGGCCATCTCCTCGATAAGCTGGACCTGGCGCTTGGCCCGTTCCCAATCCTTCTCCATCGTGCGGCCGACGGCCGTCGCGGTCATCGAGATGGCGAACAGTTGCTGGCTGACCGCGTCGTGAAGCTCCCGTGCCAGCCGCTGGCGCTCCTCGATAACGGCCGAAAATTTGACTTTCTCCTTCCAAACCTCGTCTTCCCCGTCATCCTCCGCATCACCGGAAACACCGTCATCCCCGCCGGAATCCAGCGTCACCTGCCGCTTCTTCTCCCGCTGGCTCAACGTTTCAGCGCCTCTCTCAGCTTCAGTCCTTTCACATAGCTGTTGATCGCCGCGGCGACGAGGGCGATGGCAATAACCGCAAGGCCGATGACAGCCCCTTTCTGCTGCAGAACGAACAGCTCCACATACCCGAAGCCCTGCAGAACGATAACGAGCAGCCCCAAAATGACGAGCAGCCAGAGCAGCGTTTCCGCCGTATTCCGGCGCAGCGAATCATTTCTTTTGCTGTTCGGCTTTTTGGCAGCCATCGGTCTCCCCCTTCATATGTATGTTATATTACGAACAAGAAACGTTTTTGTTTCACAATCCGCATCCGCCCCGGCAACCGGCGCATAACGAAGCAAGCCAGGAAGGCTCCGGCGCTTCCATGGCTTGCTCCGCCTGTCTTTTACGTTATTCTTCGGTTTGCGCAGGCCGGATATTCAGCTTGTTTTTCAGCGCTTGCAGCTGCTCGTCGATCTTCAATTGCTTCTCGGCATCGATCGGCGAAGATACGGCGCCGACTTGCTGCGTGTAACGGTAAGGGGCGCGAAGAACGTCCGCTTCCGCTTCCATCTGCATAATTTTTCTTCCATCCGCTGGAATCCGCGCGATGCCGAACCGCGGTCGAGCGTATTCGAGGCCGTAACTTGCGCCATCTGCTTCTTCGCTTTGGCCATTTGGGCGCGAGCGGCCAGCTCGTTGCGCTTGTTGCGGAGCTGATAGAATTCGTCCTTCATCTCATGCAGTTGCTGCAGCAGCTCATCGGCTTGCGATTTCGCTTCCAGGTGCAAGCTTTGATATTCTTCGATCTTCTGATCGAAGTACAGCTTCTCCTCCAGCATTTTGCGGGCCAGCTCTTCCTGGCCGCCGCGCAGCGCCGTTTCGGCCTTCGCTTCCCGGTCTGCGGCTCCGCGAACCGCTTCGTCCAAACGCTGCTTCATGCGGCGCTCGTTCGCCATTTGTTTGGCCACCGTCACTTCGGCCTGATGAATTTCCGCTTCCATATCGCGGAGATATTGGTTCAGCATGACGACCGGATCTTCCATTTTGTCCAACATTTCATGAATCGAAGCTTTCGTCATATCTCTCATTCGTTTGAAAATGCTCATATTACTTATCTCCCTTCTCTAATTTTGCCAGTTTGGCCTTCAATTCATCGATTTCCTTGCGCAGCGCCTTCTTCTCCAGATCGTCCATCATCGTATCGAAATCGGTTGACGCCGGTCCGGACCCGGCTCTGTGTTGATGTTGCCAGCCGCCTTGCCAGTGGGAGCCCCCTTGCGGAGGATTCGTATACGGTCCGCCGGAATGCCCGAACCCTCCGTGGCCGCCGCCGAATCCGCGGTGACCGCCGCTGTAATCGCCAAAGCCGCCGTAACTGTCCGGGCCGGGTCCGTATCCGCCATAATAAGGCGGTTCTTTCGGTATGACGAGCGCAGCCAAGACGTAAATCAGGATGACCGCCCCGCTGGAAAATACCGCCGCTACGATCAGCAGAATTCTCAGGAGCGTCACATCGACATTGAGCATTTCGGATAAACCGCCGCAAATGCCGAATAATTTTTGTTGTAGCGCGATCTGTACAGCTTCCTCATGACGTTGAGGGGCCTCCTTTCTCCAGCTTCCGCTTCAGCTGTTCAAGCTCGTGCTCGACAGCCGAAACGACCGACTGGCGGTTTGCATCCGTCCGGGTAAACGTCTCACCTCTTATCCGGCGAAGCTCGCTGAGACTTTGAGTCTCCAGTTCCAGATCGGTGATGCGGTCTTCCAGCGCGCGGAACATGCCTTCCGGCTTGCTCAGATCGGATCCGTATATCGCCGAGAACCGTTCGTTCATCCGGCGCTGCAGCCGCAGCGATTCCATTCTGGCCACGTAATATTCCCGCTTGTCGTATACGGTCTGGTATTCGCTGCGCAGCTTGGCCAGCTGCTCTTCCAGCTCCGACGTATTCAGTCTGGATTGTTCGTACAGCTCGCGGTATTGCGCCGCGCGTTCTTCGCTTGCAGCCTTCTCGTATAACGCGATGCGGGCCAAATTCTCCTCCCCGGCCTTCAAGGCGGTAATCGCCTGCTGCTCGCGTTTCTCCTTCTGCTGCTCCGCCTGCAGCCATTGCGCCTTCAGATGCTGGCTGTGAGCGGCATATTGCTGATAAAGACGTTCCGCCTGAATAATATCTTCGCGAGTGGCCCACAGAAACTGGTCGATCAACTTGACCGGGTCTTCTGCTTTTTCCAATCGTTCATTCAATGTTGCGACGGTAATGTCGCGGACTCTTCGCATGATGCTCATACGCTACCTCCTTGTCTCCGTCACCGGTTTCGTTCGTCAAAACACCCGCTTGTTCCTGAACAACGAAATTCCCCATACGATCATGCCGATCGCCAGCAGCAGCATGAAAAATCCGGCAAATTTGCCGAACAGCATAATTACGCCGACTACGGTAAGAACCGCTCCAACGATTTTGCTGTTGTTCACCCAGCCCAGAATACCGAGACCGATCAGGATGAAGGGGAATAAAAACCCGATGATGGAGCCGAGACTGATTCCGATGAAGTCGAGTACGATCAGTCCTCCAATAATGACCAGTATTGCGCCCAGCGCCGATTTTCCATTCATATTCCGGTCGTCACCGCCTTTCTTCATTTGCCATCCGCCGTCATCCGGCTATGGATTCAAGTTCTATCGCTTATGTCTACATTGTAGATGTTTTCGCTTCGTTTCAAAACAGACTTGCGGCGGTTTTGCGACCTAGACCCGGGTCGGGGACCCGCCATTCTGCGGTCGGATTGCGCAAGGGATGTCGCCGTTCAGATGCATCCCCTTGTCCCGCGTCGCCGTCATCCAATTGCTTTCGTTCCATCACTTCCCCAAATACAAAGAGTCCAAAAGTTTTTCTTTTTTTAGTTATACCTGATAACTCTGTCATCCCGCTATTAGCTGTATGTTACAGGGAAATAAAGCGTTAGAACGAAAAGTAAAGACCGGGAATAGCAGACTAGAAAGTAAAGGTATCTCGACGGACTGTAATGTTTAAATATGGACGTTCGTTACGTTGCTCCCGTTATGCCTGTCATTTATGATGGGCTTAATCGAATTGAGTGCGAGTGATGATCGCGGGAACGGTCTTCCAGATCATATCACAGGAGGGAATTTTCGCTCATGACCCATTCGGAATTTCCACAGGATCGCAGGCCAGTTCGGCCCCCCGCATTCGCGTCGGTGCGGGAGTACACCTCCCGCCACGGCGACTTGAGCTTCTGGTGGCCGTACGTCGCCGAGATTCTGGAACGTCACGGTCTGGCCGACGCCGGACGGGAATCGGCGGCCGGAGTCGGCGGTACGTACCCGACGTTCATCTGCGGCGATTACGTGGTGAAGCTGTTCGGTTACGTCCAAGGTTGGCGCAAAAGTTACGAGACCGAACGCGCGGCGCTGGCTCTGGCCGCCACCGATCCGGAAATCGCCGCGCCGAGCCTGCTGGGAGAAGGGCGATTGTACGGCAATGCCGACGCCCCATGGCCATACCTGATCACCAGAAAGATGTCCGGGGTCTCCTGGCGGGATGCCGAACTGTCCGCCGAACAACGGCTTGCGGTCGCGGCGGACCTGGGAAGGCAGATACGGCGCGTGCACGCGCTGCGCCCGTCGGGCATTGCAACGGACGCAGACTGGCCGAGACTGAACGTAGCGGCAGCCGCGGAGCGAAGCTCACTGCCGCCGCATCTGATCGAGCAGATTGACGATTACCTCGCCCGGCTCGGGCCGTTCGACCGCGTATTCGTCAACTCCGACGTGGTGGCTCTCCATGTGTTCGTGGAAAACGGCCGGCTCTCCGGAATCATCGACTGGGGCGACGCGATGGTAACCGATCGGCATTATGAGTTCATCCAGATTTATCGCGACTTGTTCGATTGCGACAAAGCGATGTTGCGGGTTTTTCTGGAGGCCAGCGACTGGCCGGTCAGCAAGAACTTTCCCCGTCAGGCGCTGGGGCTTGCACTGTACCGCCAGGCAGTGGGTTGTCGTCGTTGGCCTGGGATAGACGTCTTTGAGCCCATCGCAGCCCGATTCCCGCTGCAAGACATCGGCACTCTCGATGAGCTCGCGGCTGAGCTTTTCGCCTTCTAGTCCCGACAGGGCCGGCTTTTCAAAACAAAAGCAGCAAGCTCTTAAGAACGGAAATTTCCGTATCTTAAGAGCTTTCCAGGGGATTGTATCAAGTTCCGCGGTCTTCGCTACGGTGCTAACGGCTCGACTTGCTTACAAAGAAACGTGCGTTCCGTACAGCCGGACGCCTTGCGCGCGAAGCCGCCGATGCAGCTCCGGAATCGGAATATCGGCGACGGCGGCGTTCTCCTCGATCGCGAGCGCCGCCGCGACTCCAGCGGCTTGCCCGAGCGCATAACAGGTCGGCTGCACGCGCATCGAGGACATCGCGACATGGGTGGCGCTGATCGCCCGCCCCGCCACGAGCAAGTTGTCGAGACCTACCGGCACCATACACCGGTAAGGGATATCGTAGCCGCTTACTTTGCGCTCGTCGGTCGTCTTTTCCCGTCCGGGCTGTGAATGTCGATCTCGTAGTTCGTCTGCGCCACGACGTCGTCGAAGCGTCTACCGCTCGTCACATCGTCCTCGGTAAGGGTGTACAGCCCTTGAATCTGGTTGGTCTCCCGGACGCCGATCTGCCCCGGCACATGGGACAACGCGTACGTCTCGAAGCCGTTGCGCTGCAAATAGTGGGCTACCGAAAACACCTGCTTGAGCGCCTCCCGCTCGGCACGGCTGACGTCCGCGATCTTCGCGCCGTTGCCCTTCACCCGCGTCATATTGACAAGCAGCATGCCGTCCCCGTTGCGCTCCCAATACAGGCGCCGTCCCTGGGGAAGGTCGGAGACGTCGTTGTAAACCTCGCAGCCCTCGGGCAGCATCGGCGTCACCGGCTTTCCGGTATCCTGCATCATAAACATCAGCGTCATCGGCTGCGTCAGGCCGTCCTCCTCGCGCCCCGTCGTATACGGCACTCCGCATTCCACGGCCACTCTCGCGTCTCCCGTGCAGTCGATGAACTGCTCCGCGGCGAACGCGCGCAACCCTTCCCGTGACGACACGATGACCGCCCGCAGGCGGCCTTCCTCCCGAACCGCACCGACGAAGTCGACGTGGAAATATACTTCGACGCCTTCCTTCTTCATCTTCTCGTTCAAATAATGCCGGAGCAGAAACGGAGAATATTGCGGCGAAATCGATACGTCCTCCTGCGGCGGCAAATAATCGGCCAGCATCTCCGCGATAATTTCCCGATAGATGCCCGTCACATTGCCGACAGGCATGAACACGCTCACATTGCCGAGCGTCCCCATCCCGCCTAATTGGCCCGATCGCTCCAGCAGCACGACCCGCTTCCCATTGCGCGCCGCGCTGATCGCAGCGGCCGTCCCCGCCGGACCGCCGCCAACGACGACGACCTCCGCGGCGTCGTATAAAGGAACTTGCTGCTCGAAACGGAATGACTTTTCAGCTGCACCCAAAATGTCCGCACCTCCATGAAGAAACCTTTTGGTTCATTATAGTTCAGTGCGAACTTACATTTTAGTTTCATTTTTGTTACACTTATGCTCAATTGAACCCCAATGAAAGCTCGGGAGAAAGGAGCAACCCGCCGTGCGCAGAAAAAAAGACGTCACCCTCCGGGACATTGCGGACGAGCTGCAGCTTACGGTGCATACGGTATCCAAAGCGCTTCGCGGGCTTCCCGGCATGTCCGAAGCGACGCGGAAAGCCGTGTTTATGACCGCCGCGCGGCTTGGCTACCGAACGAAAGAAAGAGAGCTCAGCCTTGGCTACGAAAAAATTCCGCTGCTGACGACCAACAGGCGGCGCTTCACGATTGTGCTGCTGCAGGATACCCCCTTCTACCGAACGCAGCTGCAAGGCGTGCAGGAACGGCTCCACGAGCTCGGCCACACCTTGACGGCACATGTCCTCCCGGAATTCACAGACGGACCGAAGCGGCTGGAACGGTGGCTGGAGCAAGCCGAATTGACGTACTCCGACGGACTGTTCGTCCCTCCCGCCATGCCGGAGCCTATGGAATCCGTTCTGCTCAGGCTTCCGATGCCGAAGGTGCTTATCAGCTACCCGCCTCCGGCCGCCCCGGTGGACAGCGTCATCTGGGACGTCGAAACGGCGATACACCAGTCCGTCGATCATCTCGTCGACAAAGGCCATCGGCGGCTGCTGTACATTGGCGACATCAGGTCGCGCCGCGGCTTTCGCCTGCGCTGGAGCGCCTTTCAGGCCGCGCTGCGGCGGCACGGCATCGAAGCGGCGGCCGAACCGATGACGGAGCTGCCGACGACGCCGGAGCAGTGGCGAAAGGAGCTCGAGGAACGGCTGCGGAGCGGCGGTTATACGGCGATCCTGCACGCCACCGGAAATACGTTGAATACGCTTCTGTTCGTGCTGCAGTCGTTAGGCTTGTCCGTACCGAACGACATCTCGCTCGTCTCGATGCCGGATCTCGAGGACCCGCGCTTCCCGCAGCTCTCAAGACCTTCTCTGCTCATCCGGGAGACCGGGAGACGCGCCGCCGAGCGCCTCCTGTGGCGCATCGCCAATCCCGCCGAGCCTTACGAGCATACGAGACTCGCCGGTACGTTCATCGCCGGAGAAACCGTCGCCGATCTGACCCGCTGACCGCCCCCCGGCGGTCCGGTGCTGCGGCGTTTCGGCAGCCGGACCGCTCCTCGGCGCTTTGCCGGGCACATTTATCCGCCATCCGCATCGAGCGCGCTTTCGCGCCGAGCATCTTCTCTGCGCAGCCGTCAATCCGAATGAGGGGCCGCCTTATCGGCTACGACAGAAAGGATAACGTTATGCTCCAGCCATGCTTTCAACGCGCACAGAACCATAGTGAATCCGCCCATCGAATCGATCGCTTCCGCGACAACGTCATCTCCGTCCCCCTTAAATCCGGCATTTATAATGTTCACGTACGTGCTATCGTCGCCTACGGGCGTGAACGTCCATTCGACAGAGGTCCAATCGGGCGGCGACCAACGGATCGAAATTCTCCGGTCGCGCTCCACTTCCAGTACGTCCACATCCGTACCGACGCCATACATTTCCCATTCCCATCGTACGCGCTTGCCGGCTTCCAGCTTTCCGCTGCTTTTGGTAAACCAAAATTTTGTCGTAACCGAAGGGTCGATAAATGCATCGAACACCTCCCGCACCGGCCTGCGGATCAGCATGCCTGTCCGGACCACTGGTTCCTGCTCGTCGCCCGCCAGAAGCGTCATGACACCTTCCAGCACATCAAACAGTTCTTCGTTCTCTTCGTGCGCATGCGCTCCCGGTCCGTTGCTGAAAGGCTCTATTCTTTCCAATGATTGCAGTTTCATTATAATTCAATCCAACACTCTCGCATACTTGAAATATTGAAACAACCGATGGGACGCGCGCGCCGCGGGTCGGCGACAACAAAAAAGAAGCCTGCCGTATCACGTCAAGCTTCTTCATCGCCCTTGATGTCCAATCTTCAGGACGCCGCCTTGTTAACCCGTTTGCAGTTTTTGGGGCAAGTCAGATACGTGCCCGTAAACTCCAACCGGTGATCCTTCACCAGGAAACCATATTCCCGTTCCAGTCTTTTCTCCAATTCCAACAGCCAGTCTTCTTTGATCTCCTTCATTTTGCCGCACACGGAGCAGATCAAATGATGATGCATATGCTCATGATCATCGTTGCGGAGATCGAAACGAGCCACTCGATCGCCGAAATTCATTTTTCGACGATATGCAAATCGGTCAGAAGCTCCAGCGTCCGATAAACCGTGGCCAGTCCGATTTCAGGATGTTTTTGTTTTACGCGCAAAAATATTTCCTCGGCGCTCATATGGTTCGCTTCATTCTCCAGCAACACCCGAACGGTCGCTTCCCGTTGCACCGTTAATTTGTAATTGTTGCTCATCAATTGCTGGCTGATTTTCGCCAATTGTTCCGTCACGTTCACGAAGCAGCTCCTCCTTTGGGCAGAGCATGTTTTTGTCAACCGAAGGAAAAGATCAAAGACTTGAACTTATCATAACGTATATGCCGAAACGAATCAAAAGAAACACCTTTGTCAGTTTCTGCAAAACAAGAGAAGGACTGTAAACCGACGTCTTTTTTCCGGATCTTCAAATTCGCCAAGGCGGAGTTACATATCGAGCATATCAACGCCATTACACCAAAGACCAAGGGTCGCGTTGAGCGGCTCTGGGTGACGTTTCAAGACCGCCTGGTGATCGAGCTGCGGCTGTCTGAATCACGTGTTCACCATTCGCGAGTACCGACAGCTCGGACCCGGTAACACGCTCTCGTATAATGGCACGATCTACACACTGGCCAAGCCCGCCCATTTCCGGTTTGAAACGAAGATGACAGTCGAAGTACGAGAAACACTATCGGCTTGTGGCACCAGGGCCAACCGCTGACACTGAAATTTGTTGTTATTCTGAGGTCATGTCACATCGGACAAGAGACGTTGACATTCCGCTCGAAGCGAAAATATATTTGTCCTGTTGCATAATTAGCCGAATGCTGTCAATAATACGGCAATTGTATTAAACATACCATGCACAATCATTCCCGGAATAACCGAGCCTGTCCGTTCATAGGCCCACGCAAAAATGACGCCGCTAATAAAATTCACCGGCATGGCATTCAAGGTAGGGTAGTGTGCAGCAGTAAAGATCAGAGAGCTAATTACGATTCCCCACACAATGCCTGTACGTGTCCGCAGCCACCGATACATAAAGCCGCGATAAAAAATTTCTTCATATACAGGAGAGACGAATCCCGCGGATAGAACACCAAGCAAAACTGTGAACCAGGTAACCTGCTCTTTCAACGCCTCTGTTTTACTATTTTCAACCGTATTTCCGAAGTAGCCCGTAATGACGACTGCCGCTATGCTGAGCGCAGTAAGTATCAGAAACCAACTGACAATGCGCCATCCGTCTTTGGCGGGAAAACTCCGCAGCCCTACCTCCTTCCAGGATTGTCTGCGGGGGCGAAGAGCAATCACATATAATCCCGTCAACAGCACAATCGCAATCGTTAGTCCGGTCAATGTCCCCGCATACAAGGAGGAAACGAACCATTTTTCATATAACGACTGCACTCCGTGCTTGACAACGAAGATAACGAATCCGAATTCGAGTATCAACAAAGCTACGAACTCACGCCAAGTCCACCCATCCCTTTGCTTCCATTGTTCTTCTCTCTGCATTTCTGATCCTCCAGTGATATTGTGATATAATTTAATAGTATATTTGGTTACGTAACGTCACTTGCAAGCCTTATTTGTCAGGAGGATAAACGTGCGCAGATGGACAACCGGACAAATATCCAGACAGCGAAATATATCAGTCCGAACTTTGCGGTATTACGATCAGATTGGATTGCTGTGTCCGAGTGAGAAGGACGAGCATGGAAGGCGTTATTATTCCGAAGAGGACTTGTTTACTCTTGAGAAAATCTCGCTGCTCAAATCTTTAGCGTTACCGCTAGAGGAAATTGCACAAATGCTGAATAAAGTTTCATATCGGGAAGTGTTGATTGCCCATCACAATTATCTTCAAGAACAACTAATCTCTCTGCAGACCAGTATTGCCAATACGGCCTCTCTCATCAATATGATCGATCTGGAGGGGTCTTTGTCTTGGGAACGTGTGTCCAGTCTGGTCAAGCAAGCACAATCCGTCCCTAAAAGGTGGAAAGATTACTTTCATGAAGATGAGCTGGCTTTCCTCCAGAAATCCCTTCCGGCTCTGGAGAGCAGCGACCGAATGACACAGCAGTACGTCTCTCTTCTTCGTCGCATCGAATGGTGTCTCGACAATTCTATTGCTCCGCAGTCAAGTCAAGGGTTGGAGATCGCCAACCAATTAATTCAATTGTCTAACGAAACCTTTGGCGGAAATCAGGATCTGGCGGACAAATTTTGGGAGGTTCGCAAACTTCCGGCTGAGGAGTCGGGTTTGTATCCCATCACAGAAGAAGTGTTGAGCTTTGTGGAGCAGAGCATTGCGTATGCCGAGCAAAGGAACAAGAACCTGCCCAATATTCATGCGCGCACAAACAATAATAGACAAACTTAATTTTCGTTATAATTAAATATTTTATGGCAAGCTGTTACATTTACTCAGTTCAAACGTCATTTTTATAGACAGCATAAACAACATTGCATACGGCATTCATAAAGAGGTTACTTCAATTAAATTCAGATGATAAGGAGATGATCTATGTAACAGATGTGCGTGTTTAAAATGAAAATCTAGCGATGTTCTTTATCTCAAGCACGTTTGAAAAACAACTAAAATTATGTGAATGTGGAGGTAACAGAACATGAAATTCGTGAAAATGTTTTTGGTTGCAATGCTCTCTTTTGTATTAATTGTACCTACGACCAGCGCACAAGAGGCAACTCCTGACTGTCAATGCTCATCCGGAGGCGAGGCGACATTAGATCAGGTAAGAACTGAATTGGAAGCAAACGGAGTAAATATTGTGGATTCCCTCACAATCAAAGAACAAGCCATTGTTGACCAAGTAGTAAATGACCAAATGGCTGCCCATAATGTAGCATTACAGCAGTATGAGTTTAGTGATTATACTTCAATCGATGGAGCGGCCATGTATAAAGGTTTTAAGAATGTTGAGCTTGATAATCACACCTACGACTATGTAGCTGTGAACTATAATGTTTTTCTCAATAAAGAAAATGAGGAATATATTGCATTGGCAGCTTGGGTTGACTTGGAAGCCGCAAAAGTGTTGGATATAACAGTTACGCATATAGATACTGACCAAGAGATCAGCCTGATTTTTCATTCCACTGGCAATAACTCCGGTTTCATTACTCCGTTTGACTTTGAGTTCAACGGCCGATCCTTTGCCTGCAGTCTTACAGGGCTTTTTGCTTGTATCAGCTATTGTGGAATATGGCATTTGGTGAATCCAGTTGCAGGAGTTACGTGTGATTTTTTGTGCGGTGGCGCATTTGCATTCGCTTGCTCAGGTGCATAAAATATTACTAAATACAAGAGCGGACTTTTAAGCATCGAGTTACTCATTAACCGAAAGCTGAAAAGGGATGTGAGGTCATAGTGGGGAGGTCGTTTTCTATCATGGAAGTCAACATCATTATGGATTCTTCCATTATTCTCAATGTTTGCGTATACCGTTTTTCATTATAAAACGTGTGATTCAGGTCAATCTATGTTTACTCCGCAAGAAAAAGCCCCGGTATCGGGGCTTTTTCTTCAAAACCCGTATTCCGCTACCTTGGCTTCGCGAATCTTGGCGTAGGTTTCGGTCAAGACGACCGTATCCTCCACCAACCGTTGAATGCGTGTTAACCGCAAAATAGAAGTGCTTAGTTTTGTAGCAATTGTTTATGCAGCAAAAACGTAACTGGCTTTACATGGAGAGATAGGCATGATAGGCTAAGTAGCCTCTGCGAGGCCTGTTGCTTCGCCCTTCGCAGTGAATCATGCCTGTAGAGGCTCCATGTCAAGCTCGATGCATATTAATAACTTTTTCTGCATATTTACATAAAATCGTCGCTACAAAATTGAGCATTAGTTGTCAAAAACAACTGTGCTTTCTAGGATTTCAATTCAGAAATGATGGCAGTTTGTTTTCCCACCAATTCTTCCAGTTGATTAAGTTTGTTCTCCATATATAGATATCTCCTACTAAAAAATGACCCCTTTGTATGAGAGCCCTGCAAAACACCATGTTTTTGGTTGTGGGTATAATATGTGAGGAATTCCATCTCGAAAAATTGAGGTAAAACAAAAAAATGCAGTCCGTTCTCCCTTAGGAGGCGGGCTGCATTTGTTCTATCAGCTTTACCATTCGCTTCGCATTAACTACGAAAGCGGTAAGTACGGCTTGCATGCGCATACGAAATAAACCTCGGTATTTGGCCCGGGTCATTCCATGATACCTTTTCAGTTCGGCATTCTTATGCTCAATGATCGGCCGGCGGCGGATACGTGCTTTGAATGTATCGCTGTTCTCAAAGTCGATGTGTTCCTTATAATGCTCTGCTATAATCCGGATTGAATAGGTCTTGCTCTTCGCCCCCGGTTTCAAGCAACCATCCCTGAGCGGACAAGACTTACACTTCTCGGTATCGAAGTAGAACACAAGCGATCGGCTCCCACCGCTCTTCTTACTCCCTTGTATGGCTTTGCGAATGCTGTGTTCACCTGCAGGACAAATCACAAAATCCGCGTCCTTGTTATACTCAAAGCCCTCTTGCTTTTGTCCCCCGTTATGTACGACTGGATTTAGCGGGACGACGGGTTGAATCTCCTTGGATTTCATCTCAGCCAAGTTATCTTTACCCGAATACGCTGTATCCGCAATGATCTCAACGATTTCAATTCCTGCTGCTATGGATTGGGTTAAGAGTGCTTTGAATTGTTTGCCGTCATCCGAGCACCCTTAACCTCTACGGCTGTAATGATTCCTCCGACATAGCGTAATGTTCTTTGTAGCCAAAAAATGATTTCGTATTGCTCTTCCACCCAAAACGAGCATCCGGATCAATAGCTGACATTATTCCTTTGTTAGCAAGGGAACGTTCATCCTCCACGATGTCTTTGGCAAAATCAGAACTTTCTCCGAGATGGAACCCTCGTGGTCAGGTAACAGCGTCTCAACCGTCTCTCCAAGCTCAGCCAAGTAATGAAGCATGATTTTCTCCGCATCTTCTTGATCTTTCTTCAGTTTCGGTAGCCGCGGAAGTTTCTTTTCGAGCTTCGGATGCTTCTTTACCACGACTCGGAATAAGCGCTTAGCGGCATCTCGCAGGATCATCAAAAAGTTATAGAGAACCTGCAAAAACAGCAAGCGAAACAGGAGTTCCGGCTCGTTAGCCGGTCTCCCATAGTACTCACAGTAAGAAGAATGAATTTTGCGCAGTTGATGGTTTTCGGGAATAAGATTGTATAATTCGGCATGGAATGACGCCGTCATTTGTTAGCAGAGTGCAGCAATGGTTCGCAATGGTTCACATCTCTTTCGTTTTCTTTTAATTATACAATAAACCCAGTACCTACGCGGCACTGGGTTCGTTTTTACAGATATTAGGGTGACTTTTGCAGGGCTCTCTTTGTATGAGGTCGTTTCCCAACCTAATTATCTACGGCTTACAATGAATGCCCCAATGCCCATAATCAATAAATAGCCAATAATTATTATCCATAGGTAACTAATTGGAACAAGCTTCACACCCATGAAACTGATCATGCTAAGTGCGATAAAGAGTATCCCTAACAATATATGTGATGAAAATACGAAAAACTTTAACACATTCTTAACTGTTCTTTCATCTGTATCAGGGATTGTATCATTTTGCATCCGAACTTTAATTACATTGATAACGATTAAAATAATTGTGGCAGTTAAAGCCCCAAGTAAAACACTCAAATTGACCCCTTCTTGGATGATGTAAACAAGTGTTAACCCAAGCACTGCACCAGCCAGTATACTAATTGCTCTAAAAGTCAAATTCCACTTTCCCATATTCTTTTGCATTCTTTTTCCTCCTCTTCTAATATAAAAATTTCATGTATCGGAAGATTGAAGTACTTAACAATTTTTAGAGAAAGCTCAAGACTTGGGTTATACTTGTTGTTTTCTATGGCCGTAAGAGTTTGACGTGTGACTTGTAAGTCCTCTGCCAACTGTAATTGTTTAATACCTCTTTCCTTCCTAATACGTTTAATGTTGTTTCTAACAGGCATTTCTTTTCACCGCCTAAAATGTAAAGATATCTTTACCTGAAGTATAGCATGCAAATTTATTTTTGTAAAGACATCTTTACTTAATTTATAACTGCAAGCAACATGGCTTGTGAAAACGGCCTAAAATAAAGAAGCAGCTCCAACGATTATTGGAACTGCTTTTTTTATTCATCGGCAACCTGTCCCAACTGAATTAAGTATCAACGACCGTACCTTCTCCCGCATAGGCGCCAACATGGGATGTTCATAAATCGTCCATTACATTTATGACTTCAAGAAATCAAATCATCAGATGACAAATTTAATCGATGTTATATGAGTGCTTGATGGTTCATTTATTCGATATTGAACCGCAGGATACGCTATGTCTATTTTTCGTGAGAAGGTATACAAATATGCTCCAAGTACTACAAAGATGACAAGTATTACAAGCATCATACTTATTTTTTCTTGTTGATATTGACCATTACACCCTCATTTTTCTAAGAAGTAGTTGAACTATTAATATTTAACCTGTGACGATGTGCTTGTGACGGTTTCTAAAACCTTTCTTCCGTCATTTATTGTGACAGTGGTCAACACTCTATATGTGTAGCCGGACGTTACATAGTACAATGCTGGCCTCTACCCGAAAATGACTTACTCCACGATTTCACTGCCGTCCATCCGCTTCCGTTGGAACGTTGCAATTCAATGGTAAGTGTCGAGTTATAGTTTCCCGAATAGTAGACAAAACCACTTGCCACTGCTTTACCCAAGCTCTCCATCGATATTGATGCTCCCACAAGGGAAACGTAGTCATAGAATGGAACTATAAATTCCGGCTCAGTGGTGGTGGAATCAGCTTTAGCCTGTGCCAGAGAACTGGTAGTGAGCACGCAAATTATTAGCAATAACAAAACATTGAAATAGACTTATTCTTCAATCTGGATGTCCCCCTCCCTCAATAAAATAACGTTTTCTTCGTTTTTCTCGCTGTTTCGCATGATTTCATCTTTGACATCCAAAGCTCAATTGGATAGGATTTGAATAAGAGTGAATATTTGGGATAGTCCTGTTGGCGGGAATAGAGGTGGTGGTCACCTCGCTTTAAAAAGCCGTATGGTCGCATATGGATCTCCACATGAACCCTTGCGGTTAACCCTCCCATATCCCCCTGGGTCGATGCCCTTACATTCCTTCGTTCTACCTCTCAAGGGGTGGAGGCCAGGCAAGCTCCTAAACGGGGGCGATGCCCTAATGGTGATAATTACTCCCGGCCTATCCGTGCTTCGTTTGTCAAAGATCAACATGTGCATAAGTGATAAATCGAATACGAGTTGCTAAGCTGTGGATGAATTAAGCTACCGCTTGCAATTGAGCCTCCCGATAGGGGCCGAGCACTTTGCTTGCGTGAAGCCCGGAGCTGTTTTTCCCGCAGACTGAGACCGGTGTGACGCACGATAATATTGTGTGAAATATCGTACCGCACCTCTCATTGAAACTAACATTGTGGAGTGGTCGGCCAACGATTGTTGACAGGCCCTCTTTTTTTATTGCAATGGAGATCGGTAAGCATACGGTATTCATGAGATAAAAGTTATTTTCGTTAAAGCTAAACTTAACGCTCAATCATTCCGATGAATTTGGTAAGTATTGTATTTTCTGCGATATTTTACAGGATATGAGTTACGCTGAGTAGTCGTATCACAGGCGAATGCTTGGAGGGGGAGTAAATTGAATCTTATATTCCTTTCTATCATAGAAGATGATGATGATAAGAAGTTCATGTTGAACTTATATCAGCAATATTATCCTTTGATGAAACAGAGAGCATATAGCATAATCAAGGATTACGGAGTAATCGATGACCTGATTCAAGATGCATTTGTTAAATTGATTCCGAAAATTTCTCTTTTACGTTCGCTAAGTAGTTACAAAATGACGTCTTATATCATTTATACAATGAAACATATTTGCTTAGATTACATCCGCATGCAAACGCGGCGTACTCGACATGCTTATTCAGGAGCTGCCAACGATATTGCTGATCAAATTCCAGACTTGCAGGCTGCAACCGAAGAAAATTATATGCTTCAGGAGGAATTTGAATCTTTAGAGCAAGCTTTGTTTCAACTCTCGGAGAGAGATCGAAACTTATTATATTTTAAATATAACATGGATTTGACTGACAAGGAAATCGCAGGGTTGTTAGGCATTCCAGCACAGCATGTTCGACAATATGTGGCGCGGGCCAAACGCCGAGCATTTCAAATGATATCTAAAGGAGAAAATGATCATGTCAGAGACGAATAATCTGATGAATCAAAAGGCTCTGCAAGAAGAATACGAGGATATAAAAATTAAATTGCTTATGACCCGGTTCGCCGAGTTGGAGGGAAAAAAACTAATAGAAGAAAATGAGGAGCTAAGCAAAGAGTCTTTTTATCTTCCGTCAGCGAAAGAAAAGCAAAGATTCATAAGGCGATTAAATTTTCATTTTACGTTGTTCAATTTCAAGAGAGTTGCAAAGCGTTTATTTCATAAACGTTTTCGGAAAATTGCCATTTTTACTCCAGTGTTTTTAATACTTCTGTTAACAACATTTTTAAGTGTAGAAGCGTTTAGGGTCAAATTATTGAATCTGTATATTCAAATAGAAAAAGAATATACAACAATACGGCTCGAAGAAGAGATGAACCAGCTTCCAGTTCATCTTCAAATTGAGTGGAATAATGCCTACGTACCTACTAAAGTGCCAGAAGGGTATCATATCACAGGTGTATCAAGTAATCAGAACATAAAATCGATTGAATACGAGAATGAAAGCCAGGGTTTTATCATGTTTCAGCAAAATAATAGAAATAGCGGCATTAATGTGGACACAGAAGGAGCGGATGAGGTATCTCGTTTGACGCTTCATGGACATGATGGGCTTTTTGTTCATAAAAAAGATGTGATGACAGTCGTATGGAAGGATGAAGCTCATTTGTTCTTGATTTTAGGGAGTTCAACAGACTTAAGCAAAGAGGAAATGATAGAAATGGCGCAGAGCGTCACGCTGATTAAATAAGTTTCCTTTAGGTGTTACAAAATGATGTTTCGGCCGTCTTTTATTATTGACTATAAATATATGGAGGTACGGAAATGCGAATAAAGAAATCTGTCATTACGTTTGCAGCAGTCATAATGCTCACATCCAGTACAAGCGCTATTGTACAAGCCAGCAATGATTCAAAACGAGTTGAGTCGGAAGTTGTCACCCCGTTTTATGAATATGTGTCTCTCGTAGGTGCGTCTATATCGATTGGAACTTTGGGTAAGGCAGTAGCCAGTGGTTTTGTATTTTATACGGGGAATTATAACTCGACTCTGACCATCGAATTACAGCGTCTAAATGGCAGTAGTTGGACAACTGTGAAGTCGTGGAGCGAATCTTTTACAGGCAAAGGTCAACATAGCATAGAAGAGGAGTACTATGTGACTTCCGGTCATACGTATAGAGTATTGACTATAGTTGCGATAAAGAGCGGCAGCACGGTTCTTGAAACAGCTTCCAGTACTTCGGCGCAAGTTTCATATTGATCAGCCTGCTATTCATAGCGCAATGAATACGACTCTGATTCTGGCTTATAATCTGTTACAGTCATAAGCCTTGTTTTGTATCTTTTTCGTGTATTGGAATTTCATTGAAGTTAAATGAAGTAGAAGCCTCAAAAAATTGTTTCTGACCAAACCTTTCGAGAGCATGGCCATCATAATCCATAAATCAAGTTTTAGGGGGTGAGGGGCATGAATATTCAAATTCAAGCTTTAAGCAAGATTTACGATGGAGAAAAACAAGCATTAAACGAAGTCGATCTGTCGATCAGCCCCGGGATGTTAGGGTTGTTCGGTCCGAATGGAGACGGTAAAAGCATAATTATGCAAATTCTGGCAACCATAATACCGCCGACCAGCGGTAAAGTGCAGATAGGCCCTTATTAGACAAAGAAGATCATAACATTCGTCAGTGTCTGGGCTACTTACCCCAATCATTAAGGTTTTACGATAAACTGACCGGTGAAGAATTTCTTCATTACGTGGCTATTTTAAAAGGAATGAAATATATGAAGGAGTGCCGCGCGGCGGTTGATGTCTTTTAGAAATAAGTGAATTTACAGCATCAAGCAAAAAGAAAACTTAAAACGTATTCCGGCAGAATGAAGCAACGGATTGGTATTGCGCAAGCGCTAATTGGCGATCCCAAGGTCTTAGTTGTAGACGAGCCGACAACCGGGCCCGGAGGAGCGGATACGATTTCGTGAGTTATTGGAGGATTTGGGGCAGGAACGAATTATTTTATTATCTACTCATATCGTAGCAGATATTGAAGCGAGCTGTCGGCTATCTTGGATCAAGGGAAAACTGTTTATCATGGAACCATCGCCGATCTTCTTACAAGAGTAGAAAATCGTGTATGGACAGCACATATCCTTGAACGAGATCTTTCCAAGTTAGCAAGGACCTCCGTGATTTGTCGTCGAAAGACAGCTACAGGATATGAATTGCGTTTGATTTCCAATTACCGTCTCTTCCAAGATGCGGTTCCCGCTCCTCCCAGCCCAGAGGAGGTGAATCCGATGAGTGAATGGCGGGGGCATTTTATGCCGTATGGAGACTTGTGCATCGGCCTCGTCACCGTGGCGGGATTCCTGGCGGAAGTCGGCGACTTGAGTGGCTACGACCATAGTTAGCAAATACAAATCGCAGGCAGGTGGATTGCTCGATCACTCAAGGTAAGTAATTACAGCCCCTCGTTTGGGGGATAATGGCTTCATTTTTCAACGCCTATTTGCAAATGCTGTTAAATGACCATTGGGTACGAACAAATTCCACTCGATTATCTCCCTTCACAACGATAAAGACGAGCAATGCCCCTTTTCCTGGCCCTCAACAACTCGCCGATAGAAACGTTCCAAAACTGGAACGCTTCTATCGGCAGTTTTTCTTTAGAAACATTCTTAGGTGATTGTTTGAATTTTCCATCCATACTTCCTATTTAGACTCCCATGCCGTTGCACGGCACCATCAGATGATGAAAATAAGGAACGGGCGATATAATGGCCTTGCGGCTGGCGAGGGAGGTCGTGGAACTATGGTGCTTTCGAGCCCGCGAGTTAGACAGAGCCCCAACGACCAGGTGCACCACAGATTGTTGCCCCTTTCGGGAGCACGCAGGATAGAATAATCGTTCGACGGTTGCTGCACCAGCCCTTAATCTTTACCGCCGCAAGGAGTTTCTACTGTATGGACGTCGTTTATACGCACGTGTGCGGGCTGGACGTTCACAAGAAGAACGTGGTGGCCTGCGTGATCACTCCGGAAATCAAAGAAATCCGGACCTTTTCCACCATGACCGACGACCTGATCCTGCTGGTCGATTGGATCAAAAACAACGGGTGCACCCATGTCGCGATGGAAAGCACCGCATCGTTCTGGAAGCCCATTTACAACTTGCTGTAGCTTGAGGATATTCAGATCCTTGTCGTCAACGCCAAGAACATTAAGAACGTTCCTGGACGCAAGACCGATGTCAAGGATGCTGAGTGGATCGCCAATCTGCTGCGTCACGGTTTGCTGCAAGGCAGTTTCATCCCGAACCGCGACCAGCGGGAACTTCGTGAACTGATACGATACCGGCGCAGCCTGATCGACGAGCGAGCCCGGGAAGTCAACCGCATTCAAAAAGTGCTCGAAGGAGCCAACATCAAACTGTCGTCTGTCGCTAGCTATGTGCTCGGGAAATCGGGTGTTGCTTACGACGTTTGCTGCGATTGCTTTCCTTGCGTTTCGTCCATTCGTAATAACCGCTTCTGGAAACGCCGAACAGGGAGCACATCTTCGCGACACGGAACTGCAAGCGGTGTCTGTGGATGAATGGATAAATCAGCGCCGGTCTTTTGCGAAGTAGTGCATGGCCTTTTTTAGGATTTCGTTCTCCTCTTCCAGATCGCGAATTCGTTTCTGAAGGTCACGTATCGCTTTATCCTCCGGCTTAAGCTGTCCGCTTCCGGGGAAAGCCTGCTGTCCGCTCTGCTTGTATTCCGCCATCCAACGGTACAGGGTGTTGTCGCTGATCCCCAGCTCTCGGTCGACCTGTGCCACCGGCTTACCTTCGTCCTGAATCATCCGGACCGTTTGCAGTTTGAATTCCTTGTCGTACGGTTTACCCATTTCGGACACCTCGAGTCGATTTGAGTTTTATTTTCACACTCTCGATTCTCCGTGTCCATTTTCAGTCTAGCATCAACATACGGTCATTGAATTATCCATCGAAGGAAAGTACGTGACCGTGGAAAAAGATCGTACCAAAAACAAGTCAAGCCATCGTTCCCTTCCGCTGGTAACAGCATTTGAAGAACTCCTGTTGCGGCTAAAGGAACAGCAAGAACAAGAGCGACACCTGTATAGAGATTCATAATGCACCGACTATATTTATCTGGACAAGCTGGGGCAACGAATCAAGCCAGGCTATATCACACAGTATTCTCCATTTGTGCTTGAAAGACATCAATTGCGACGCATTCGTTTTCATGATCTGCAGCATAGTTGCGCCAGTCTTCTTCTAGCTAATGGTGTGAGCATGAAAGAGATCCAAGAATGGCTGGGACATAGCGATTTCTCAACTACCGCTAACATTTATGCTCACCTGGATTTCAGCACGAAAATCACTTCCGCTCATGCCATGAGCGAATGTTTACAGCTTTAAGCAATAAAAAAGTTCCTTGGTTATATTATCCCAAGGAACGTCGTTGTTTAATTATGGTGCTGGTGAAGGGACTTGAACCCCCACTCCGTTGCCGGAAGCGGATTTTGAGTCCGCCGCGTCTGCCATTCCGCCACACCAGCTTTTAAAGAAAATGGCGTGCCCTAAGAGATTCGAACTCCTGACCTTTTGATTCGTAGTCAAACGCTCTATCCAGCTGAGCTAAGGGCACACAAGGATAAATGGAGGCGCCACCCAGATTCGAACTGGGGGTAAAGCTTTTGCAGAGCTCTGCCTTACCACTTGGCTATGGCGCCAAATAAAAATGGAGCGGAAGACGGGAATCGAACCCGCGACCCTCGCCTTGGCAAGGCGATGCTCTACCGCTGAGCCACTTCCGCAAAATGGCTGGGGATCTAGGATTCGAACCTAGGCATGACGGAGTCAAAGTCCGTTGCCTTACCGCTTGGCTAATCCCCAGTATCAAAAGATGGGGCGGTTGAAGGGAATTGAACCCTCGAATGTCGGAATCACAATCCGATGCGTTAACCACTTCGCCACAACCGCCATACAAGGCAACTGGCAGGGGCAGCAGGAATTGAACCCACACTAACGGTTTTGGAGACCGCTGTTCTACCTTTAAACTATGCCCCTAAGGGAACTGGTGGAGGATGATGGATTCGAACCACCGAACTCGTAAGAGAACAGATTTACAGTCTGCTGCGTTTGGCCACTTCGCTAATCCTCCACGATGGTGCCGGCGAGAGGACTTGAACCCCCAACCTACTGATTACAAGTCAGTTGCTCTACCAATTGAGCTACACCGGCGTATTCGATTTGTCTCATGGTGGCTCGGGACGGAATCGAACCGCCGACACGAGGATTTTCAGTCCTCTGCTCTACCAACTGAGCTACCGAGCCAAATAGGTGGCGGAGCTGACGGGATTCGAACCCGCGTTCTCCTGCGTGACAGGCAGGCATGTTAGGCCTCTACACCACAGCTCCGCAGCAGTGTTGCTCGGATCGCTCCGAATTTCATTTGGTTGCGGGGGCAGGATTTGAACCTGCGACCTTCGGGTTATGAGCCCGACGAGCTACCGGACTGCTCCACCCCGCGTCATTCTCAAGTGGTGGACGCTGACGGGATCGAACTCCTGACCTCCTGCTTGCAAGGCAGGCGCTCTCCCAGCTGAGCTAAGCGTCC
>NZ_BOVJ01000061.1 GCF_018403665.1 Paenibacillus cisolokensis | reverse complement strand
CCTCCTATAGTGAAACAAGCTTGTTCACTATTATGTAAGGGCGCCGGCGTTTATGCCCGCCGAACGACCGGCCGTCCGTCTAGCCGTCGCCGCCTGTCTGATGCTCGGCCAGAAGCTTGTGAATCCGGTCCCGCTCCGCGCCGTCGACCTGGTAGTAATAAATCCCGCCGATTCGGGTCCCGCTTCCCTTGATCTCGGTCGAGCTTATCGTTTTGATGCGGGGACGGTAGTGAAACAAAAAGGTTTTCATCTCGTCGAACGTCATATTCGTCTTGACGTAGCCGGCCACCTGATCGAGCACCTTGTTCACTTGCGTCACATTCGAGAAGGTGAGCGTCTTGTCCATAATCGCCCGGATTACGGCCCGCTGCCTCTCGTTGCGCCCGAGGTCGCCGCGCGGGTCTTCATACCGCATCCGCGAGAAGGAGAGCGCTTCTTCTCCCTGCAGCTGAATGACCCCTTTATCGAAATGATAACCGGAGTTGTCGAAAGCGAACGTATTGTTCACTTCCACTCCGCCGAGCAAATCGATAAGCGCGACGAACCCTTCCATATTGACTTTCATATAGTAGTCGATCGGATAGTCCAGGAATCGTTCCACCGTTTCCACGGTCATCTTCACGCCGCCAAAGGCGTGAGCATGATTGATTTTGTCCGCCACGCCCCTCCCGACGATTTCGGTTCTCGTATCGCGCGGAATGTTGAATAGAAGCGCCTCTTCCTTGTCCGGATTGACGCTGATCACGATTAACGTATCGGAGCGCCCGGGGTCGCCCGGACGCTCATCTATCCCCATTATCAATACCGTAAAAGGCTGCTGCTCCTTATCCCGCTGCGCAAGGGGAAGACGCTCCGGACGCTTCCGGCCTTCCGGATTGCCGATCCCTGCATCGGGTTCGTCCGATTCGATCGGTTCGTACATCCGTACGACCGTCTGCTCGACGGAACGATACAGATACCAGCCGTATCCGGCCGACGCCGTAAGGATGAGCAGCAGCGCGATACCGGAAATGAGCATGATGCGCTTGGCAAGCGGACGCCTCATGATCGTCACGGCTCCTTATCAACAGATTGGGTCGGGTCAGAACGCGAGCGCCGGCGATTGCTCGCGGATGCCCCGGTTCAGACGCGGACGGCCTACGGCGTAATAAACCAGACCCGTCTTCGCGATCTCGCTTTCGTCGAACGCGTTTCGCCCGTCAATAAGCAAAGGTTGTCTCAACAGCGCCTGCAGCTTGTCGAGCGGAAAATCGGCGAATTCACGCCACTCCGTCAGCAGGCACAAGGCGTCGGCCCCGGCCGCCGCTTCCGCCGCGCTGCTGCAATAGACGGCATTCGGATGCTCCAGCCCTTTGCGGAAATTATCGGCCGCAACCGGATCGTACGCCCGGACGACGGCTCCCGCTTCCAGAAGACGCCCGATAATTTCGAATGCCGGCGACTCCCGGACATCGTCGGTTTCCGGCTTGAACGCCAGCCCCCACACGGCAATTGTGGCGCCGCGCAATTCGCCCAAATATTCGGTCAGCTTGCGCAGCACATTGTACCGCTGGTCGCGGTTCACCTCCACGACCGATTTCAGCAGCTTGAACTCGTAATCGACGTGTCCGGCGATTTGGATCAGCGCTTGCGTATCCTTCGGAAAGCATGACCCGCCGTAGCCGATTCCCGGCCGCAAAACGAGGAGCCGATGCGCTTGTCGTAGCCCATCCCTTCGGCCACCCTCATCACATCGGCTCCTACCTTCTCGCAAATGTTGGCGATCTCGTTAATAAAGGAAATTTTAGTCGCAAGAAATGCGTTGGAAGCGTACTTGATCATTTCCGCGCTGCGAATATCGGTCACGACAATATGCTCGGTAAGCGGACGATGCAGCTCGGCAAGCCGCTGCGCCACCGCCTCCTCCGACGTTCCGATGACGATCCGGTCGGGATTCAGCGTGTCCTTAACCGCCGTCCCTTCCCGGAGAAATTCCGGCACGGATGCGACCGCGAACGGATGACCGGAATGTGCGGCCACAATGGCCGCTACTTTCTCGTTCGTACCGACCGGCACCGTACTTTTCGTCACGATAATTTTATACCCGTTCATCGCCTGCCCGATTTCTCTCGCAGCCGCCTCGATGAACGACAAGTCGGCTTCGCCGGACGGCAGCGAAGGGGTGCCGACCGCCAATATGACGATGTCCGCATGATGCACAGCTTCTTGCAGACCGGTCGTAAATCGAAGCCGGCCTGCGGCGGCAGAGGCATCCATCATCTCTTTGAGACCTGGTTCATAGATCGGGACCTCCCCGCTGTTCAGACGGGCAATCCGCTCCTCCTGCTTGTCGACGCAAACGACCTGATGGCCCAAATGAGCAAAGCATACTCCGGATACAAGACCGACATACCCCGTACCGACAACCGCCAATTTCATCGCCGCATTCCCCCGTCCTTGCCAAGCGTTATATTTTCAAGCAATGCTTTTCGACATCCGCCCACGTATCGTACAGCTCGACCGCATGGTCCGGCTCGGCCGCGATGCCGCTCTGCACGACGATGATTTCCAGATCGGACAACGCCTTGACCGAATGCAGCGTCTTGGTCGGAATATGAAGGACGTTGCCCGCCTTGACCCGCATATAGTTGCCGTTCTGGACAAATTCGCCCTCTCCCCTGACGATCGTCCATACTTCCTCGCGGTTCGGATACATCCGGTACCCCAGATTCTTCCCTTCCTGCAGGCCGATCCGTTTCGTCAAGACGATCCTCCCGTCATCGTACCGTTGATGATCCAGCACTCTGACCCAGCCCCATTCGCGCTCCTCAAACATCGGCGTCTGATTGTCGTCGATGAAATCCTTGATGCGGGGGCTTGCGCTCTTGTCGGTCACGAGTATGCCGTCCGGACTTGCGGCGACGACGACGTTCGATAAGCCGAGAATGGCGACCGGTATATCGGTCTCGTTGATGAGATGCGTATTGTGGCAGTCGTCCGCAATCCGGCCTTTGCCGATGAGCCGGTTCGGCATCTCTTCGGTCAGCGTGTTCCACGTTCCGAGGTCTTTCCAATATCCGTCGTAGGGAACGACGACGATACGGCGCGACTTCTCGACGACTTCATAGTCGAAACTGATTTTGGGCAGCAGCTGGTATTGCCTCGCCAATTCTTCGTAGTGAATCGGCCAGCCGTTTCGCTCCAGCCACTCGATCATATAGCGGAGACGGAAGGCGAACACGCCGCAATTCCATAAGGCGCCGATCTCCAGCAGTCGCTCCGCCTCGCTTTCCGTCGGTTTCTCGCGAAAGTGATCGACCGGACGATATTCCAAAGCGGTATCCGCTTCCGGCCGGATGACAATGTAACCGTATTTGCCCGACGGATATGTCGGGGCAACGCCGATCAGCGCCAGGTCCGCCCCGGATCGGGACAATACGCCGTCCAGACGTCGAACGGTATCGAAGAACCGGTTCTCAACGAACGGATCGACCGGCAGCACGACAACCGTTTCATCGAGCGGGGCGTCCTTGAGAGAATACAGATACGCGGACGCCAGGGCGACTGCGGGGAAGGTATCCCGCCGCTCCGGCTCAATGATAAGCGGAACATCGGGGCCGACCTGGCTTTTCATCATCTCGATCTGCGACCGGCTCGTCGCGATAAAGCTGGATGCGGCCAATCCCGATACGGCAAGCTGCCGCCAAACCCGCTGCACCATCGACACCCTTTCCCGGTCTTCGTTCTCCAGCACCCTCAAAAATTGCTTGGACCGCGCATCGTTCGATAACGGCCACAGCCGTTTCCCCGACCCGCCGGACAACAGCACGAGTTTCATCCCGTTCCCTCCCGAATATCGAATGTTCTCTATTTTTGCAGCGATAAAAGCAAGTTCCGGTATTTCTCCAGTGAAATATCCCGGCGCAAATGCTTTTCCAAATACGATCTTCCTTGCAAGCCGAGCAGCCGAAGCCGGTCCCGGTCTGTCCGATACAGCTCGCCGAGTCGCCGCTTGACCGCTTCGTAATCCTGAGGCTCGACGACAACTCCGCAGCCGCTCTCATGGATCAGCCGTTCTGCCTCGCTGCCTTGCTCCAGAACGCCGAGTATCGGCTTGCCTGCTGCCATGACGCCGTATATTTTACTTGGCACCGACACGCCTTTAATGCCCTTCTGGTTCACAACGAGGTGCAGATCGGCGGCGTTCAGCGAATGCTTCAGCTCCTCCTTCGGCAAGAACGGCAGAAAACGGACCTGCTCTTCCATTCCGTTTTTTTGCACATAATCAACCATCCGCTTCTTGACGGCGCCGTCGCCGATAAACACGAACAGCAGATCTTTGCAATGCCGGAAGGCAGGCGTAATCGCAATCAAATTCTCAAGATCGTAGTACAGGCCGAGATTGCCCGAATACATGACGATAAACTTGCCTTCCCAGCCGTGCCGGCGGATAAGAGCCGCCACGCCGGGATGATCCTTCGGCAGCGGAATGATGTCCTGCTCGTTCGTCCAGTTGTTGATGACGGAATAATGATTCGTCTCCCGGCGAAGACGGCCGATCAGCGTCTCCTTCATGTCCTGTCCGACGGTTATAATGTGGTCGGCATATCGGCAATTAAGCGTATCGAGCCAACGGGCCGCCGCGAACAGGAAGCGGTTCTTCATAAAGCCGATCGACTCGGCCTGCTCGGGATTGAAGTCCTGGATATTGTAAATATGCTTCGAACGCTTGAGCGCTTTGCCGATACTGCCGATCAACCCGCCGAGAATCGGCGGCTGTGATATCGTATAAATCAATTGGGGACGCTTCTGCCGCAGCAGCAAGTACACGGCATAAAAAAGTAGGCGGCGACATACCGCAGCCTGCTGATCTTGTTCGTTTTATCCACTTTCGGAAGTTTAATATGAAGGATTTTGATTCCTTCCAGCCGGCTTTCGGCAATTCGCTTTCCGCCTTCCGGACCGGCGGTCCCGTTCTCCGGCCGCGCAGCGATGACGGTAATGTCGAAGTCGCGCTGCAAATGCAGACATAGCTCTGTCATCAGCTGACCGGTCGAAGCGTAATCCGGATAAAAGTAATTGATGACGAACACGATTCCCGGCTTCATACGAGAACCTCTTTCCTCGGCTCAGACGGATTCACCGGAGCGAAGCGGTCCTGCAAATATTGGGCGGGGGAACCGGCGTGAACCTCATTGGCCGGAACGTTGCGTATAACGGTGCTGCGGGCGGCGACGACCGCCATCGGCCCGATCGTAACGCCGGGATATACGAAGGCGCCGCTCGCTACCCATGCGCCGTCGCCGATCCGCACCGGCCGCGTCACCAACCCGAACCGGGGATCGCGGATATTATGCGTCCCGGTGCAAATATAGCTTTGCTGGGAAATGACGCAATGCTCCCCGATCTCGATACGGTCGAGACTATACAACTCGACGTGATCGCCGATCCAGGAATGATCGCCGATCGCGACTTTCCAGGGGTACGTAAAGCGCGCTGTCGGCCGCACCTTCACGCCGCGGCCGATGCTCGCTCCGAACAGCCGGAGCAGCATATTGCGCCAGCTGTACATCGGGTGCAAGGAGAACCGAAACAGCGTTCCCTGAACGAACCACCACAGCAGCACGACCATACCGCTTCGGCCTCTGGAGTAGTGGCTCTGGTCATATTGATCAAGCCGAATTTTGTTTTTCATCTTTTCCAAGCAGCTCCTCGTACAAGGCAGTTGTTTGCGAAATGTACCGCTCTCGCGTAAAATGGGTCTCCACCAGCCGTCTGCCTTCCCTGCCGAACCGTTCGGCATCCGACTCGGCCATGCGCGCAATCGCCAGGCATAACGCTTCCGCATTCCGGGGAGGAACGACGATTCCCGAACGCTCCGTGACCATTTCGGGAACCCCGCCCACATCTGTCGCCACTACCGGGAGCCCTGCGCTCATCGCCTCAAGCACGACGGTCGGGAAAATATCGTACACGGAAGGCAATACGAATATGTCCGCTTGCCGCAGCAAATTCGGAACGTCCCGCCGCAGCCCCAGAAAATATACGTTGTCCAGCTGTTCCTTCTGTTTCAACGCCAACAGCTCCGCCTTGTAGCCCCGTTCCGATTCGAACGCGACGTCTCCGGCAATGACAATCTTCAGCCATGGATGCGTCGACTTTAACGAACGGGCCGCTTCGAGCAAATATTCGATGCCTTTCATTGGAGACAACCGGGCGACGGTGATGGCCACTTTGTCCGACGGGTCGAGCCCCAATTCCTTGCGCAACGCATCGTCGGAAGGGAACGGTTCGGCCGGCAGCTCGATGCCGTTGTAAATTTTGACCAGCTTGCCCGAGCGATGCTTCCACCATCGAAACATGACCTTGCTGCGTTCGCACAGCACGATGATCTTGTCATTGAACAAATGGTTCAGCAGCGCTACGAATTTGTATGCCGCGAGCGGTTTCCGCGGAAGCTCGTGGACGGTCTGCAGCGTCGGAATGCCCAGCAGCTTTCCGACGATATTGCCGCCAAGAACCTCCATTTTATGCGAATGAATAAGATCGATGCCGTACCGCTTTACAATATCGCGGAGCATCGCGATCGACCGGATCAGTTTGATCATATTCCGCGGATAGTAAAGAACATCTGTCGGTTTGCCGAAAACGGCCAGCGTGCAAAACAAGACGATCGCGCCGGCCTCCTCGTACTTTTCCACATACGGACTCGGAGCCGGCAATACGACGTACGGCCGGTATACGTTTTTGTCCAATCCCTTCACAAGCTGCAGCAGGACGGTATCGACGCCGCCGACATGACTGGCGTACGGTTGGATATACAGAATGTTGATCATATCGTCTCTCCTTGCGGCGACTGCGCCCTCCGGATGGCCGTCGAAACGGCCTTCGCGTAACTTTCCGGGTGAAGCCTTCTCCACAGTTTCAAGCCGAGGCTGCGTTCGCTCCGGACCCAATCCGCGCGGTCCAGTATCCATTCGAAAGACTTCGTCAGCTTCTCTTCGTCCAGCGGATCGATAATCAAGCCGTTGTGACCGTCCACGATGATATCGGTTGTCGCGCCGGCATACTTGGAAGCGAGCACGAACGTATCGGTTGCAAGCGCCTCGTTGACGACAAGTCCCCACACTTCGATCAGCGAAGGAAAAACGAGACAATCCGCCTCGATCAAATAGCGGACGACTTCTTCCTTCTGCTTGTAACCTTCGAAGCGGATACGCGCTTCCAATTCCAGCCTTCCGACCAGATGCCGCAGATCGGCTTCGTCGGGTCCGGTACCGACGATGAGGAGCTGCCATTCTCTCTCTTTCAACGCGTGCAGCGATCGAATGACCGATGCGAGTCCTTTGCGCTCGATAAGCTGGCCGATAAACAAAACGTCATCGGTTCGTCCCGATTGCGGGAAATTCCCCGTCTCCGCACGTATTCCTTATACTTGTCGCGAAAAAAGCGAATATCGACCGTATTGTATCCGACCACGATTTTACGTTCCTCTACGCCGTAATGCTTCAGGCATTCCGCCGAATCGGTCCCATATGTAACAAAGGAATCCGCCGCACGGAAAAAAAGCTGCGAATCCGGTTGACCCATTCGTTTTTCACCCGGCTGCTGGCCAGCGTGCTCCCCCACCACACCACAAATTTCTTCCTGAACATCTTGCTGTACAGAAGCGCGGCCCAATAACCGAGCGAATCGTATCCCGATGTCATCACGATGTCCGGACGATGCCGGATCAGCTTGAAAAAATGCCGGGATTCCAATGCACGCCCATATCCAAGCGCTGGATAAAAGCGTGCAGTCCCGGCAAACATTCGTATTCGTATTCGATTTCGTCCCGCTCAATCTTCCAGTGCCTGTTCTTCTCCCGCTCCTCCAGATACCACACCTTCAATTGATAATCCGGAATGCGGTTCAGCTTGTTCAGGACAGGTATGCGATAAGGGGCGATCGTGTTGGTCAGCAGAACGATCTTTTTCATGGCATCACCTTATTTGCTCCTGAATATGACGGTATACCTGCTGCAATTCGTTCATATACCGGTCCCACGTGTACGCCTTCGCTTTTGCCAGGCTGTTTCGGCTCATTCGTTCGCGAAGCGAACGATCGTCATACAGCAATTGCAGCTTGTCCCGGATCGCCGCAGCGTTTCGGATCGGCACGACAAAACCGTCCTTCCCCTCTTCCACCACATCGGCCGCTCCTACGTTTTCGGAGACGATGACGGGCAGGCCGGTCCCCATTGCTTCGAGAACGACAAGTGAAAACGCATCGGATATCGACGGCAATACGAATACGCTGGAATTGGCATAATATTCGACCAGCTCGTAATTGGGGACATACTCGTAATGGACGACATTGACCGGAAGATTTTCCATCAGATGTTTGACGAGCGGGTCCACTTTTCCGATCATCACCAGTTCCGTATTATGAACCGGCAGCCGCTTGAAAGCATCCAGCAAATAAACAAAACCTTTGCGCGGCGTAATTTGCCCGACAAATATGACTCGGAACACATCGTCCTTTTTGGGCATGGGATAAAAGCTCCCCCTGTTGAATCCGTAAGGAACGACATAAACCCTCTTCTCATCGATTCCATATTGCACGAACGTTCTTTTGGAAAAGCCGGACGGCACGATAAAGTAATCCCCGATCTCATATTCTTTCAGCAGGGCGTCTCTACGGGGCACACGATAGTCGCCTTTCAAGTCAAGCAGACGGAACTCTTCCTCCAGAATCGTCTCCAGATAAACCGGATGCTGCGCCCGGTCATCGACAATGATTTTCGCGCCTCCGCGCTTGCTCTTCTTGGCCGAACGATAACCGATGCTGCTGACAAAATGAAAACAGTCACAGCGGTCCAGCTTGCGGCTGGCTTTATAATCAAAGATCGCATTGTGAAGATTCACGATGAATTCCTTGTTGCGGCCAAACATGCGGAGCGCCATTTTATAAGCAAGCTCCAGCATCCACATGGACTCCACTTTATTGGGGTTTAGGCCGGAATCCACCTGATGCTCCAAATATTTGCGGTAGCTGCCCGGGAAGAAACGGAAAAATTTTCGGGGCCTCGGAAACTGGCTTCCCGTTATATACTTGTCCAGCAGCCCCATACGGTCCAGAGACTTGGCCGTATAATTATAGTGGTGGATATTAGAGGAAAGAATGACTTTCAATCCCGCCGCCTCCTTCCTTTCCTGATTGGGAGCCGTATCCTCCTCATAGAGCCATAAAGAAATGATGATAATTTTTTACAAAAGAAGCCGGACTGATTTGCTGCAAATAGGTATGTCTTCGCGTTTCGCTTCGGTCGCCGTCATGATTTCGGGTTAACGCGATAAACGTTGTTATTTTTTCGTCAAATCTTTCACATCTTCAGCCTCGAACGTATAGCCCAAGCGATATTCCCGAATCGTGTAACCAATTTCACCGTGGTCCGGGCCGATAATCCATTTGCCGTTGGCAACCCCTTCGGTGAAAGGACCGCTTTGTCCGGTAAAAACTTTCCGGTAAGGGAGAATGACAGCGTCGCAAAGCTTAAAGAACGGAGCGACTTCACGATCGGCAATATATTCGGTCTTATAAACGATCTTTTCCCGAAACGATGGATTCTGCCGGAGAAAACGTTCGATGTCGGCTTGGCCGAAGTCTTCTTCTTTCCCGACAATAAAAAGGGTGAAAGGTTGACTTCCCAACGGTTCTATCGCCTCAAGCAGCAGATCCAGTCCTTTATCATGACGCAAGCCTCCGAATGCAAGCAGAAAAGGTCTGGCATACCGGGCGTCATCCATCAGCTCCGACGCTTCGGAACGGCCATGCCCGTCTTCGTGCTGTTCCTTGTCATGCAAATGCGGATATGGAATGGCAAAAACCCGACCGGCTGCGGCTTCCCCATGTTTTTGCACGATCAGTTCTTTCATAAAATCCCCGTGCACCACCATTTTGTTTATAATTTTGGCCTGGATGAGAAACTTGAGAAGCCAGGCTTTGGATTTGCGATGCGGATACCAATGAAGTGTGCCGGTAATTTTGAAACGAAGCAAATAGAGTACCGGGGAAAACAGCGAGAGCGCGATTAGCAAGCTGTCCAAAGACGCGATATGGATTTGTTTATATTTTTCCTGACGGCATACATAAGCATCTGGACGAACAGGGAAAGGTCATGCATCAGGTAATGTTTAAAAGCGGTCGTTAAGATATGATACGGAATGTTTAATTGCTGCAATTGCGCGCGGATTTGCGGATGAGCCGTCGAAACATAGGCCGTTTCGAACGAGGAAGAAATCCCCTCGAGCAATGCGACATTGTAACGCAAACGGTGACCGCTGTTAATGGTATCGAAAAGAAGTATCCGTTCCATCTTTAACTCCCGTTCAATTATTCGTAACGTTAGGTTTTGACATCAAATAAAAGACAAGCATCGAAGGCAAAAGGACGATCAGATACCAAACGGAAGTGCCTACAAATTCGCCCCTTGTATAAAAGGGTATCACGCTCAAGGTTACGGAATAAAATAGAACTCCCTGAATATGATATTGCCGAAAATTTTCAACAACCTTTAATAATACCCCGATCGTCATCATGCCTATAAAAATGCCCAAAACCCCAAAATTAAGCATAAAATCAGCCAAAATAGATCCCGCAAAACCGATTCCCTTCTCATGAAATTCCGGTATCAAATGCTCCATTATCATAGTAGAGGCATAAACGGGCTTCTCGGGAAAAATGGATCTCGGGATCGGCTGGATAAATAGCGAAGCAAAAGTTGCCCCGTACTGATAATTCAGAAGTTCAGGTATCCCCTCGTATACCTTTACAAAAGTATCAAAAATATTGAGGTCTCCTGTTGACGACAAAAAATTATGCCGGATCGTTTCCGGGCGGAAATTGAGATCGACGGCAGAACCCAGATACAAATTGCCGCGACTTGCTCCGATTACTGAAATCAAATACACGAAACCAACGCTTGCCGCGATCATGAAGAAACGGCCTAACCGGATTTTGTAATAATGAAATAACAGAATGCAGAATGATATCAGCAACATCACGAGCCGATATCTTCCTCCCAGGACCATAAATAAATAACATGCCGCAATAAACAGGATCAAAACAGCGAACATTTTTTTCCCGTTTCCTGCGCATAAATAAATTTCAACAGTATGCCTGGAATCAACAAGTTTATAGATAAATAAATATAAGCATTTTCACCTGCCAATCTAGTGGCTCCTCTTCCGATCATAAAGCTGCCTTGTTTTACGGAAAATACAACAAACCCCAATATCGCCAAAAAACCAAAACATTCGAATACCGATTGATAAATCGTGAGTGTGCGGCAATCTGAAATGGAGTTTTAAAAATACGTGCTATACTCTTGAATCGAAGCAGCAGCTTCATGACAAAGGCATCCAATCTCGAACAATATCCCGCGTATAAAAACAATAGACTGAAGATGAGAACAAGCAGCACTTCATCCATCACATTCCGGTTCGCTTGAATCATATCCATAAAGGCATAATCGTTATTCCAGATAATGTATACGATTCGCAACGGAAAAAAGACAAAAAAGGCTGCTGCAAATATAAAAAGAGGATTAAAAAAATCAATCCTTTTCTTATAAAAAAGGATTACAAAAGGAATGCAATTAATGACGAACAACATGATTGCCAAATGTTTGATTTTGGCATTATCGTCGGCCAACGAAATAATATGTTCAAGGTACAACGAAATCGAACACGAGAAGATAACGGCAATCAACGATAATAACAGCTTGTAGTTAACCAGACGCTGTCTCATATGCAACACCTGCTTCTTTCACGATCCCCTAACTTCAATCCGGAAGATCTTTCAAGTACGCAATAGCTGTCTCCGAACGATCCGGCCGCAAAACCTTTTGATAAATCACCCATACGGACGCCGCGACCAAAGGAAAAGCCAGAATTCTTCCCCAAAAAGCGGCCGTTAACCCTATAACGGGCATGAGCATGAAATAGGCAGCGCAACTGATCAGCGACATCGACAACGTGAAAAACGTATTCAGCCTGACATATCCGGTACCGTTCAAACCGTAATACGGGATCACGCCGAGCGCCCCCAACGAAACGGCAACTGCAAGAAGTTGAAGCAATCCCGCATGCTGGTCGGCAAATTCGGGGCCGATCCAAAGCTTTAATATGAAATGGGAGCCTGCAAACATAAATGCGCCCGCCAATAAAATGAATGCGGCTGCGAATCGCTGCGATTTCTGATACAGCTTTTTCATTTCCCCGAATTGTTTGTTTTCATATAACGAGCTGAATCGCGCCAACAAAAAACCGCCGGCAGCAGCCGGCACTTCATGAATTTTAATGGCCAGCTGTATGCAGATGGTGTAATAGGCTAAAGCCTTCGAGCCGAGCAAGCCGCCGACGATCAATTTGTCGGCCTGGGTGTTGAAAGCGGTAATGATGACCTGGAGCCAGGAAAATATGCTGTAGCTGCACAATTTTCGCAACACGGTCCGTTCCAGGCGCAGCCTGATCCGGAATCCCGGAACCGTTCGCTTGGCAACGAAATAATTGACGGCAACCAATGCAACGGAAAAAATCAGCAAAGCCGCGATCATGGCATTCAAAGACCGGTACCAATAGGCCAGCAACGCAAAGGCAATGGAAGATATGAAATTAACGATCATGTTCACCTTGCTGTTCAGATCGTATCGCTGCTTCGACATGTACGCCGCGGAAAAGACGCCGCTTATGACTCTGAGACCGGTAATGGCTCCCGCGAAATAGATGAAACGTATGAAGGACTCCTGCTGATCGGGGGACGCGAATAGGCGAACCAGATCCGCCCCGAATGTCCAAACGATAACGTTCATCACGCACGATACCAGAAGCGACAACGTAAACCCTGCATGGATCAGCGCATCGAACCGTTCGGGATCGGAGTCTACCCATTCGGCACCGATCTTGATTAACGCGCTGCCGATTCCGAAGTTGGAAATGCCCAGTACGCTGATCACGGATTGAATCAATATCCAAATCCCGTACTCGGCCGCACCCAAATAATGAAGCAGCAGCGGCGTCGTGACCAAGATCATAATCGGAGATATCAAATACGCGAGCAGACTGTATGCCACATTGTTGAAGGATCGATTGTTTTGCAGCGAACCGGTTAAACGTTTTATGTACTTCAACATCCGTCAGCCTTCATTCATGCATACTGCATGTTCTGTTCCGCCTTTACCCGCTTCAAATCCGCATCCACCATCATATGCACCAGCTCCCTGAATCCGACATCCAGCGACCAGCCCAGCTTCTCTTTCGCCTTCGAGCAGTCGCCGAGCAGCAGGTCGACCTCTGCCGGACGGACGAACTCCGGATCGATCACGACATAATCCCGATAGTCCAGCCCGACATAGGAGAAGGCGATCTCCAGCAACTCGCGTACCGAATGCATCTCGCCGGTCGCGATAACGTAGTCGTCCGGCTCGTCCTGCTGCAGCATCAGCCACATCGCCTTGACGTAGTCGCCGGCGAAGCCCCAGTCGCGCAGCGCATCCAGGTTGCCCATCCGCAGCTCGTTCGCAAGCCCCAGCTTGATGCGGGCAACGCCGTCCGATACTTTGCGCGTTACAAATTCGAGCCCCCGCCTGGGCGATTCGTGGTTGAACAGAATGCCGGAGCAGGCGAACATGCCGAAGCTTTCCCGGTAGTTGACCGTAATCCAGTGGCCGTACACTTTGGCTACGCCGTACGGACTGCGCGGGTAGAAAGGGGTCGTCTCCTTCTGCGGCGTCTCGACGACTTTCCCGAACATTTCGCTGCTGGATGCCTGGTAGAATCGGGCGCCCGGCTTTGCGATCCGGACCGCCTCGAGCATGTTCGTGACCGACAGCGCCGTCATCTGTCCGGTCGCCAGCGGCTGCGGCCACGAACTGGCGACGAACGACTGCGCCGCCAAATTGTATACTTCATCCGGATCGGCGGATCGCACCGCTTCGATCAGCGATGCCAGATCCGTCAGATCGCCGGATATCCAGCGAATCCGGTCTTTAATATGCTGCACATTTTCATAATTCGGCGTACTCGTGCGGCGCCTCAATCCGTATACCGTATAGCCTTTCTCCAGCAAAAATTCGGCCAGATACGATCCGTCCTGGCCGGTCACGCCTGTAATCAATGCGTTTTTCATCCGATTTCCTCCACTCGATCCGTTTATTCAAGCTCGAATCGTATAATTTTCCCGAAACGCCTCGTACACCGACCGGATGCCGTCCTGCAGCGAAATGCGGGCCGACCATCCCATCGACCGGATTTTCGTCACGTCGACGAGCTTGCGCGGCGTGCCGTCCGGCGCTGACGGGTTATAGACAATACGGCCGTCATAACCGACAATGCTTCTGATCAATTCCGCCAGCTCCCGAATCGAGATGTCCTGGCCGACGCCGATATTGACGATCTCGTTCTCTTCATAATGCTTCATCAGAAACAGGCAGGCGTCAGCCAGATCGTCCGCATGGAGAAACTCGCGGCGCGGAGAGCCTGTTCCCCATACCTCTACATAGGGATGCCCGTTTGTCTTGGCCTCGTGAAATTTGCGGATCAGTGCGGGCAGCACATGCGACGTCTTCAGATCGAAGTTGTCGTTCGGCCCGTACATATTGGTCGGCATCGCCGCTATAAACCGGGTTCCGTACTGCCGGTTGTACGACTGGCACATGACGATGCCGGCGATTTTGGCGACTGCGTAAGGCTCGTTCGTCGGCTCCAATTCGCCCGTAAGCAAATATTGCTCCTTAAGCGGCTGCGGCGCGTACTTCGGGTAGATGCAGGTCGAGCCGAGAAAAAGCAGCTTCTTAACGCCCGCCCGATACGCGGCGTCGATCACATTCGTCTGGATGAGCAAGTTGTCCCGAATGAAGTCGGCGGGGGATTCGTTGTTCGCCACAATGCCGCCGACTTTGGCCGCGGCGAGAAACACGTAGTCGATTTTCCGCTCCGCAAAAATTGGTCGACGCGGTTCTGTCCCGAAGGTCAAGCTCGGAACGGGTGCGGGTGACGATCTTTTCATAGCCGTTCCGCCGCAATGCCCGCGTGATGGCCGAACCGACCAGCCCGCGATGGCCGGCCACATATATGCACGAATGCTTTTCCATTTGAGCACCTCGATATACGGCTGATTTTTTAAAATGCGTCATTGGAGCCGAACAGCACCTTGACCGTTTTCAGCAAAATTTTGAAATCGAGCCACAAGCTTCGCGATTCGATATATTTCAGATCGAGCTCCACCATTTCCGCGAAGCTGAGACGGTTTCTTCCCCCGACCTGCCAAAGTCCGGTACATCCGGGCGTAACGGCCAGACGCAGCCGGTCGCGGTAACTGTACTCAGCCACCTCGCGCGGCAGCGGCGGTCTCGGTCCGACAAGGCTCATGTCCCCTTTCAACACGTTCACCAGCTGGGGCAGCTCGTCGATGCTCGTTCGGCGAATGAAGCGGCCGACGCGCGTAATCCGGGGATCGTTCCTCATCTTGAACATCGCGCCGCTGATTTCATTCTGTTCCAGCAGCTGCTGAAGCTGTTCCTCCGCATCCGCGACCATGGAGCGGAATTTGTACATGCGGAAAGGTTTGCCGTTCTTGCCGACACGGACCTGACGGAAAAGAATGCTGCCTTTCGGGTCCTCGAGCTTGATCCATAGCGCAATGACAACAAATAAAGGAGACAGAAGGATGATGCCGCTACAAGCGCCGACGATATCGATCGATCTTTTGCAGAACCGGTATACGGTCAACCGGGCCGAAACAGATGCGCTTCCCGTATGTATTTCGCCTGCCGTCAAAACGGCTTCCCTGTCGTTGGGATGAGTCAGACTCATCGCAGCCCACCTCTTACGGAAATCGTGGATACGACTCTTTCCTTGTTCAACCGCTGATCAAGCGCCGACAGCAGCTGGTCGCGCAGCTCTTCGTTGCGCAGCGCAAAGTCAAGCGTCGTAAGGATAAATCCGAGCTTCTCGCCGACATCGTAGCGGGTGCCTTCAAATTCGTAAGCATAGACTCCGCGGTCTTCATTCAATTGCTGGATGGCGTCGGTCAGCTGCACCTCATCGCCGGCTCCAGGCTTCATCGCGCTCAAGTAATCGAAAATTTCGGGCTCCAGCACGTAGCGTCCCATAATGGCGAGATTGGAAGGAGCTTCGCCGACGGCCGGTTTTTCCACAAACCGATTCACTTCGACAAGACGGCCGTCGATCAGCAGCGGGTCGATAATGCCGTAGCGATAGGTCTGCTCGGACGGCACCTGCTGCACGCCGATGACCGATCGCCCGACCTTCCCGAATTGCTCGATCAGTTGCCGGGTACAAGGAATTTCCGCCTGCACAATGTCGTCTCCGAGAAGGACGGCGAACGGCTCCTGGCCGATAAAGTTGCGGGCGCACCATACGGCATGGCCAAGTCCTTTCGCTTCTTTCTGTCTGATATAGTGGATGTCTACATGCGAGGAGCGGCGAACCTCCCGGAGCAGCTCGTATTTCCCTTTCTCGTGAAGCGTATGCTCGAGCTCGAACGCCACGTCGAAGTGGTCCTCGATCGCCCGTTTACCTTTGCCCGTTACGATAATGATGTCCTCGATGCCGGATTCGATCGCTTCCTCCACGATGTACTGAATGGTCGGCTTGTCGACGATCGGGAGCATTTCTTTGGGCATCGCCTTCGTGGCAGGCAAGAAACGGGTTCCCAGTCCGGCTGCCGGGATGATCGCCTTACGGATTTTTTCATTTCTCTCACCCTATTCTTTATACTTAAAAACGCCAGTTATGAAGTCTTCTGCGGAAGACGGCATAACTGGCGTTTTTATCGGGCATTCAACCCTCCCTCACGTCACACCCTCGACGATAAACGTCTAAGGTCGGCAAACCCACAGCGTGACCGAGTGCCTACAGTGATAAAGGTACAGTAGACTTTACCTGCGCGAAGCCGCTACTTCGAGCCGTAGTAACGGATGAATTGCGCGTTCTCGTTTCGTTTAATCCTATTTAAGACGACACCGAGAATACGGGCCTTCGCATGCTCCAGGCCGGCTTTCGCCTTCCGGACCATATCGCTTTTCACTTTGCCCGCCTGTACGACCATAATGACGCCGTCGCTTAATGAAGAAACGATCAAGCTGTCCGGCACGGCAAGTACAGGGGGGGTATCCAATAAAATGATGTCGTACCGGCTGCGGATGTCCTTCATGATCGCCCGCATCCGCTGCGAGCCGAGCAGTTCGGACGGATTCGGCGGCACCGGCCCCGAGGGAATGACCGATAAATGATCGATCCGGGTTTCGACCGTCACTTCCGGCAGCGCGCATTGTCCGGCGATCAGATTCGAGAGCCCGACCCGGTTGCTGGTGACGAATACGTTGTGCAGCGTCGGTTTTCGCAAATCCGCATCGATAAGCAGCACGTTCTTCCCTTCGTGCGCATACGTGACGGCCAGATTGGAAATCGTCGTCGTCTTGCCTTCTCCGCTTTGCGCCGAAGCGCACATGATGACCTGCACCGGATGATCGATGGAGGAGAATTGAATATTGGTCCGAAGCGTCCGGTAAGCTTCCGAAATCGGGGAGTTCGGGTTGACGAATGTCACCAGATTGGCTTCACTGTTTTGCCGGGACATAACCGGGATCACCTACTTGCTGATTAGTAGAAGAAGCTGTCGATTTTTTGGCCTTCAAGTCGCCCCTGTCAAATCGGGGAATGAACGCAATCGCGGGAAGCCCGAGCAATTGCTCGATATCGGCTTCGTTCTTGATCGTATCGTCCAAATAATCGATAAAGAGCGCGACGCCGATCGCGATGCCAAGCGAGACCAGGAAGCTGATCACGATGCTGAATATCGGACTGCTGTTTACGGGAACTGGGGTGACGCCGTCCACCTTCGCTTCATCGAGTACGGTGACATTATCGACATTCATAATTTGGGATATGTTTTCCTGGAAAACTTTGGCCACGGCATTCACCGCTTGGGCAGCCCGCTCATAGGATACGCTCGTCATCGTCAAGTTCATCACTTGCGAATCATTCGCCGCACTGACACGTATGGCCGAAGACAACTGCTCGGAGGTAAGCCCGAGTTCGGGATGAGAAGAGGCGACGATGTCCATAATGGCCGACGACTTGATGATTTCGATGTAGGTTTTAATCAGGGTAATGTTCGAGCGAATTTGAGTAAGATCCATATATCGGACACCGTTTGCCGCCTCGACAGACTGATTGACGATCAGCCTGGACGAAGCCTGATACACCGGTACGGTAAAAAATAGCTTTTAACGCCGACGGCGATGCAGGTTAAGGTGACGATGACGGCAATCATCCATTTTCTGTTCCAGATCATTTTGAAATACGCTTTGAGTTCCACAAATCGATCCTCCCGTTACCGTTTCAATTTCGTCACCGGCTCATCCGGCGGTACATCTGGTGTATCCGGGCTTGGCGAGGCGACTGCCGAATCAACGTCTCGTTCAGGAGTCTGACAAGAGCAAGCTTCGATAATGACAAGTCGACAAACAGCAAGTCGTACAGATACAGATTTTCTTGCTTTTTGCGTGATATGACCTGGCCGCCGGCCTGAATCGGCTGTCCGGAAAGCGAGAGACAGATTTGCAGCTTATAATCGCGGGACACGGGAAACCGCAAGTAAGTCAAAAAACTCAGGCCGTCGGGAGCAATCTTGTGAATTAAAACTTTGCAGCATTTCGCCGTCACCGGTTCGCCTTTCACTTCCCGGATTGTCAGATCGGCAAGCTTCGTATCGGTCAGCCTTAACCGAACAGTCTCACGGCCGGAGTCCGTTTTTCGTCTATAAACGGTCATGTTTCACCTCCAGGCGGGGTTATCCGACAATATGTCTAAAAACGAACGTTCGGGCATATAATAATAAAGACATCTTCCGATACAATTTGTATCTTCGGCACTTCCAACTTTACGATACAAAACGTAACATGTCAAGAGATTTTCATACTCGTTTTCAAGAATTGCGACGTTTTGTTGCAAACAATGCATTAAAAGCGTTTCCGTATTAATATTGGATATATAGAAAGTTAGGAGGAGAAGGATGGACATCGGTACTCGTATCGCGAAGTTGAGGGAGCAACGGAAATGGACCCAAGAGCAGACCGCAACACTGCTCGGAATATCCAGAGCCGCATTGTCCCACTACGAAAAAACCGGAGAGAGCCGGATACGGAAACTTTGGCTAAGTTCGCGGATTTGTACGGTGTAACCATAGATTATTTGGTTGGTCGAACGAATAATCCAAACTCCGTCCTTCATGAAGATGTGAAAGAATTTGTCGATCAGCTCGAGCTGTCCGACGACGAATTGTTAAACAAATTCACACTCACTGTAGACGGAAGGCAATTGACGCGCGATGAAGCCCGGCGTTTCATCGCATTCATACGCGCCGAACGGATGATGAATTAGTCAAGTTTCTACTCTCCGTTGGACGAGGCAACCACAAGCCATTATTCATAATAGCAGCCCGCCTGTTTGGCGGGCTTTATTTTTCGCAACTCGGAATTAACATGCGACTTTAGTCGCAATTCGACAAAAACAGAACAATAAATTAAATATAGTCCCTCACAGTACGACAGAATTCTTAAAAATCGTCCGGTATAATGGGATTATTGTTTCCAAAGAATAACAGCCCATGGAAATAGCAAATGTAGGAGTGGGATCGAGCTTTGAAGAAAAATGACGGAACGAAAAAAGACGAGAACAGAAAAGCCGAGCTTCGCCTGAGTCCGAAGTCGCGGAAACTTGATATCCGAGATGTGCTGATGCAAATCGGCATTCCGGAGGACAGATGGCCTGAAGAATGGTTTTCCCAGCCGAGCGACCGCGCGAAGCGGAAAGTTTGATGACCGCCGGGAGCGTGCCGCGAGCACGACGCGGTCTTGTTGATTGTTCGACACCCCCTCTGATCTATCGCTATCATTATTACAAAAAGAGGTCTCCGCCACCATGCCCGGTGTCCGGAGACCTCTTCCTTATATCGTTCAATCAATTTCCGCCAATGCGCGCCAGTTCCTTCATATTGGCTTCGAAAGCGGCGAGCAGGGCTTCCTGGCCTTGAAGACCGGCATCTTCCACCTTGCGGATCTGTTCGAGCATCCGTTTGTAATCCTTCGGAATGACTTTCACGAACTGCCGCAGGGCAACGTCCCAATTGTCCAGCACCCGCATGCCCGGAACGCTTCCCGTATAGGAAACATGGCGTTCGATCATCTGGCGCAGTTCCTGGATGTCGCGTTCGTCTTCCAGCCGCTCCAGCAGCACCATCTCGATGTTGCAACGGCGGTAGAAGTCGCCCGCTTCGTCCAGTACGTAGGCGATGCCGCCGGACATGCCTGCCGCGAAGTTGCGTCCGGTACGGCCGAGGATGAC
This sequence comes from Paenibacillus cisolokensis, assembly GCF_018403665.1. Lineage (GTDB taxonomy): Bacteria > Bacillota > Bacilli > Paenibacillales > Paenibacillaceae > Paenibacillus_AH > Paenibacillus_AH cisolokensis. The sequence goes on along the minus strand of NZ_BOVJ01000061.1, from coordinate 14,332 downwards.
CACGCGTCCGCCGGTCATATATTCGCAGCCATGATCGCCGACGCCCTCGACAACGACCTTCGCGCCGCTGTTCCGGACCGCGAAACGCTCGCCCGCGATGCCGCGGATATACGCTTCGCCGCTCGTCGCGCCGTAGAATGCCGTATTGCCGATAATGACGTTCTCTTCCGCTGCGAACGTCGCCTTCGGCGAGGGCGCAACAATCAGCTTGCCGCCGGACAGGCCTTTGCCGATATAGTCGTTGGTGTCGCCTTCAACCGACAGCGTAATTCCGCTTGGCAGGAACGCTCCGAAGCTCTGTCCGGCCGTGCCGACGAAGTGGAAGCGGATCGTATCTTCCGGCAATCCTTTCGCCCCGTACCGGCGGGTAACTTCGCTGCCGAGAATCGTGCCGACAACCCGGTTGACGTTCGTAATCGGCAATGTCGCCTCGACGCGTTCGCCGTTTTCCAGCGCTTTGCGCGCAAGCGGCAGCAGCTTCTCCATGTCGAGGGACTGCTCCAGCCCGTGATTCTGCTCCCGCACGCTGCGGCGCGGCGCATCGGCCGGCACGTCCGGCACATGCAGAATCGGGCTGAGGTCGAGCCCTTTCGCTTTGTAATGGTCGATAAGCTGCTTCGTTTCGAGCAGATCGACCCTGCCGATCATCTCGTTCAACGTCCGGAAGCCGAGCTCCGCCATCACTTCGCGCAGCTCTTGCGCAATAAACCGCATATAGTTGACAACATGGGCCGGATCGCCCATAAACTTCTTGCGCAGCTCCGGATTTTGCGTTGCGACGCCGACCGGACAAGTATCCAGCTGGCATACCCGCATCATCACGCAGCCGAGCACGATCAGCGGAGCGGTCGAGAAGCCGTATTCTTCCGCGCCCAGCAGAGCGGCGATCGCGACATCGCGTCCGGTCATCATTTTGCCGTCCGTCTCGAGGACGACGCGGTCGCGCAAATTGTTGAGCATCAGCGTCTGATGCGTCTCGGCCAAGCCGAGCTCCCACGGCAGGCCCGCGTGACGAATCGAGGCCATCGGAGAAGCACCCGTACCGCCGTCGTAGCCGCTGATCACGATGACGTCGGCGCGCCCTTTGGCTACGCCGGCCGCGATCGTGCCGACGCCGACCTCGGATACGAGCTTGACGTTGATGCGGGCCTTCGGATTCGCATTCTTCAGATCGTGAATCAGCTCCGCCAAATCCTCGATCGAATAAATATCGTGATGCGGCGGCGGCGAGATGAGCCCGACGCCCGGCGTCGAACCGCGCACCTCGGCTACCCACGGGTACACCTTGCGGCCCGGCAGTTGTCCGCCTTCGCCCGGCTTCGCGCCCTGCGCCATCTTGATCTGAATTTCATCCGCATTCACCAAATAATTGCTCGTGACGCCGAAACGACCGGAAGCGACCTGCTTGATGGCGCTGCGGCGGGAATCGCCGTTCTCGTCCGGCACGAAGCGCGCCGGGTCTTCCCCGCCCTCGCCCGTATTCGACTTGCCGCCGAGTCGGTTCATCGCGATCGCGAGGCTTTCGTGCGCTTCCTTGCTGATCGAACCGAAGGACATCGCCCCGGTCTTGAAGCGTTTGACGATCGATTCGACCGGTTCGACCTCTTCGATCGGCACCGGCTGGCGTCCTTTCTTGAACGTCAATAGCGAGCGCAGCGTCAGATGCTTCTTGTCCTCGCCCTGCACAAGCGCCGAAAACTTCTTGTACAGCTTGTAATCGTTGGCGCGCGCGCCATCTGCAGCGTATGGATCGTCTGCGGGGTGAACAGATGGTCCTCCCCGTCATTGCGCCACTGATACTCGCCGCCGGAGTCGAGCTCCATATCTTTGCCGTCCTGCTCGGCGAAGGCGCGGTAATGATGCTTGAGCGTCTCTTCGGCGATGACGTCGAGGCCGATGCCGCCGATGCGGGACGGCGTCCAGGTAAAGTACTTGTCGATCAGTTCCTGGCTCAAGCCGACCGCTTCGAAGATTTGCGCGCCGCGGTACGACTGAATGGTCGAGATGCCCATTTTGGACAATATTTTGACGACGCCTTTCGTGGCCGCCTTGATATAGTTTTTGACCGCTTTCTCATGCGAAACGCCGCGAAGCATACCTTCTCTGATCATGTCGTCGAGCGTTTCGAACGCCAGATACGGATTGATTGCGCTCGCGCCGTATCCGAGCAGCAGCGCGAAGTGATGCACTTCCCGCGGTTCGCCCGATTCCAGCAGCAGGCTGACCTTCGTCCGCGTGCCCTGGCGGATCAGATGGTGATGCAGCGCCGATACGGCAAGCAGCGCCGGAATTGCCGCATTGTCCTTGTCGACTCCGCGGTCGGACAGAATGATGAGGTTGTGCCCTTTGGCAATGACCCGGTCCGCCGCTTCGCACATTTGATTCAGCGCGAAGCGCAAGCCTTCCTCGCCGTCCGCCGCCGCGAAGAAGATCGGCAGCGTGATCGCCTTGAAGCCCGGGCGGCGCACATGCCGCAGCTTGGCGAATTCCTCGTTGGACAGAATCGGCGTCGCCAGCTTGATATGGCGGCAGCTCTCCGGCTCCGGCTGCAGCAGGTTGCGCTCCGGCCCGATCGTCGTGCCGGTCGACGTGACGAGCTCCTCGCGAATGGCGTCGATCGGAGGGTTCGTCACTTGCGCGAACAGCTGCTTGAAGTAGTTGTACAGCCGCTGCGGCCGCTTCGACAATACGGCGAGCGGCGCGTCGTAGCCCATCGAACCGATCGGCTCGACGCCGCTTCCGGCCATCGGCTCCAGCACTTTGCGCAAATCCTCGAACGTATAGCCGAACGCCAGCTGGCGCTGCCGCACCGTCTCATGATTCGGTTCCGGAAGCTCCGGCGCATCCGGCAATTCATCCAGTCCGATCAGATGCTCGTCAAGCCACTCGCGGTACGGATGCTCGCTGACAATTTGCGCCTTCAGCTCCTCGTCCGATACGATGCGCCCTTCTTTCGTGTCGACGAGCAGCATCCGTCCCGGACGGAGACGGTCCTTGTACAGAATGTTTTCCGGCGGAATATCGACCGCGCCCGCCTCCGAGCCGAGAATAATATGGTCGTCCTTCGTCACGTAGTATCTGGCGGGACGAAGTCCGTTGCGGTCGAGCATCGCGCCGATCTGCGTGCCGTCGGTAAAGGCCATCGCCGCAGGTCCGTCCCACGGTTCCATCAGCGTGCTGTGGTATTCGTAGAACGCCTTCTTCTCCTCGCTCATGCTCTCGTGGTTGGCCCAAGGCTCCGGCACCATCATCATCGCCGCGTGCGGCAGCGAACGGCCGGCCAGATACAGAAACTCCAGCGTATTGTCGAACATCGCCGTATCCGAGCCGTCAGGGTTGATGACCGGCAGCACTTTCATCAGATCTTCGCCGAACACTTCGCTCGCGAACAAGGTCTGGCGGGCATGCATCCAATTCACATTGCCGCGCAGCGTATTGATCTCGCCGTTGTGAATAAGATAACGGTACGGGTGAGCGCGCTCCCAGCTCGGGAACGTATTCGTGCTGAACCGGGAATGCACGAGCGCGATCGCGGTTACAACCGACTCGTCGCTCAGGTCGGTGTAGAAAGCGCGAACCTGCTCGGTCGTCAGCATCCCTTTGTACACGATCTTCTTCGAGGAAAGGCTGGCGATATAGAAGCTGTCTCCCCCCGGAGCGCCCGAATAACGGATCGCCTGCTCGGCGCGCTTGCGGATGACGTACAGCTTGCGTTCGAACGCGAGCTCCTCCGCAAGTTCCGCGGAACGGCCGATGAACACCTGGCGCACGAACGGTTTGGCTTCCTTGGCCGTGCGGCCGAGCGTGGTGTCGTCGGTCGGCACGTCGCGCCAGCCGATCAGCGTCTGGCCTTCTTCGCGAACGATCGCCTCCAGTTGGCTTTCGTGAGCGGCGCGAAGCTCCTCGTCCTGCGGCAGGAACAGCATGCCGACGGCATAGGCGCCTTCTTCCGGCAATTCAAGACCGAGTTTGCCCAGCTCCCGGGCGAAAAAGGCATGGGGAATTTGCAGCATAATGCCGGCTCCGTCGCCGGAATTCGGCTCGCTTCCCTGTCCGCCGCGATGCTCCATATTTTCCAGCAACGTCAGCGCCTGGCGGACGATCTGGTGCGACTTTCTTCCTTTAATATTGGCCACGAATCCCATCCCGCAGGCATCTTTTTCGAACTGCGGGTCGTATAAGCCTTGCTTATGCGGCAATCCCGTAAATGTCTGTTTCATCGCAGCACCTCTCTAGTTGGTAAAATTGGATATTATTCTTTAAAACCGGAACGATTCATTATAAAATGAAAATCGGATCGGAAAATCTTGCCAGACAACCCGTATCATTCCGGAATTCATAACACCCGGGACCAAGAGTCATGATCATAATTTTATCACTTCCGAAAAACGAATGGCAATTTAATATTTTTATATAGTGATAACGATTTTCTTTGGTCGGCCAGGACGCAATTCAATTCCATTATAAAACAAGGATGTGGATGCATTGAGCAGTAAATTGAGGAAAAACCGGCGCCGCGCAGTTGCTGCGGCCGCTGCCGCAATGCTGATCGGAAGCGTTCTGGCTCCCGTCCAGGCGGCGGCATCGAATGGGGCGCGGGCATCGGCAGGACTTGCGGAGCGTACGGCGGCCGAACGGCCGGCGGATTCGCTCGCCCCGCCCGTAACCGCCGCGTCCCGGCAGAACGCGGCCGAAGCCTATTCGATCGTCGCGATCGGAGACTCCTTGACGGTCGGCTTCGAGCACGGCTTTACCGAACAGTCCGTCCCTTACGGCTACGTGGAGCGAGTGTACGAGCAAGCGCTGTTTCAAGGTTTGCGGGCCGAATATGCGAATTACGGCGTCCTCGGTCTGACCAGCGCCGGTCTGCGGACATGGCTGGAAGCGGCGGCCGCGGGGGATGCCGTTGCGGCGGCCGATATCGAGGGGGCGGATAAAGATCCGCGCGCCGGGACAATTCTCGCCCATACCGGCCAGCTGGCGGAAAAGCTGAAATCCGCCGATCTGATCGTCGTCACGATCGGAGGCAACGATTTCATTCCGCTGGCGCAGCTTATAATGGAAGGCGGACGGTCCGACGTCGACGCGCTGATGGATGAGACGCTGAAACAATACGAAGCGTCGGTCGAGGCGTCGGTCCGCCTTTTGCTGGAGATGAATCCGAAAGCGTCGGTCGTCCTCGCCGATCAATATGTGCCGGTGCCGAAAATCGGCGACTATCTGGACGATTACAACAAATTGTCGGAGGAAGCCGCGAAACTCCGGGAAGCGCTTGAACGAATCGCGGACAAGGAGACAAGCGCGGGATTCCGTGTTGCGCTCGCGGATGTGGCGAAGGCATTCGACGGCAAAGCGCTCATCTACACGAGCATCGGCAGCGGCGACATGCATCCGAAGCAGCCGGGCTACGAAGCGATGGGCAAAGCGTTCGCGCAGGCGGTCTGGGGCGAGTACCGGACCGTCCGGCCGCGTCCGGCCGGCGTACCGCTCTCGATTGTCGTCGGCGGCAAAGAGCTCGACACGCCGAACAAGCCGGTCGTGAAGAACAGCCGCACGTACGTCGCGATGCGGGATATCGCCGACGCGACCGGCGCGAAGCTCGTCTGGAATTCCCGGACGCAATCGGCGACATTGACGCTGGACGGCCGCAGCGTCGTCTTCGCGATCGGCGCCGCGACCGCCCTCGTCGACGGAAAAGCCGTGCCGATCGATGCTCCCGCTTACTTGCAGAAGGTCGGGAAAGAACTGAAAACGTACTTGCCGCTGGCGGCTCTGTCCGAGGCGCTCGGCTTCCAGGTCGTCTTCCGCCCGCAAGGGAAAATCGCTTTTATTAACAAGTAAATTCAAAAACCGTAATCGCGCTGCAGCCCCTTGAGCTGCTCCAGTCCGCGCTCGGCCCATCGCTTCATCCGGTCGAGCGCGGCCAATTCCGCCTCCAGCGCCCGCTTCAATGACGCCTTGTATTCCGGCACCTCGCCGGCATAAGGCTGCGCATCCTCCATGGGCACGCTCGCCTTCTCCGTATAAGCCAGCGCGCGGCGCTCGTGAAAGAGCGGCACGTCGGGATCGAAACGGCGGTGCAGGTTGCCCTGTTCCGGATGCTTGAGCACCGCCAGTATCGAGACGACCATGCGCCGGCCGTCCGTTTCCACGACCCGGCCGATATAACGTCCCGACTTGTACTCGACTTTTACCAGTTCGCCGGGCTCCTGTATTCTGCCGCTTGCTTGCATCTTTTCATCGGCTCCTCTCGTTTACACTATGGGCGGCGTCGTTTCCGCATCGACGCTTCTGACGATTTTAGCATAATTTAAAGGAAGAACCGAACGCAAGGGCCCATTTCCGACTTGTGTTCAGGGGCGCAAGCATCGTAATATGGTATTTAGAAAAGTAGGTGAGAACATGCGTAAGAAACGAGTGCTTCTGCTATCGGAAGGGTTCGGTTCCGGTCATACCCAGGCCGCGTACGCGCTGGCCGTCGGGCTGAGGCAGCTGTCCCCCGACATTCAGACCCGAGTCATCGAGCTGGGTAAATTTCTGAATCCGGTATTGGGGCCCTGGATTGTTTCCGCGTACCGGAAGACGGTGACGAAGCAGCCCAAGCTGGTCGGCATGATGTACCGGAGCAATTATAAAAAATCGCTGAACCGGTTCGCTCAACTTGCGCTCCACCGCGTTTTTTATACGCAAACATCCCAGGTCATTTCCCAGTTGAAACCGGACTTGATCGTTTGCACCCACCCGGTTCCCAATGCGGTCGTATCAAGGCTGAAGCGGCTTGGGCTCGATATTCCTTTATATACGCTCATCACCGATTACGATGCGCACGGCACCTGGACAAGCCGGGAAGTAAACAAATATCTAGTATCGACTCCGCTAGTCCGCAATAAACTGATAAACAGGGGCATTCCCGAAAATCGGATTGAAGTGACGGGTATTCCGGTTCATCCCGATTTCTGGAAAACGTACGACAAAAACGAGATTCAAAAGCAATTCGGTCTTAAGCCGATGCCGACCGTGCTCATTATGGGCGGCGGCTGGGGAATTATATATGAAGACGAATTGCTGACTTATATGACCCGCTACCGGGAAGACATTCAGCTCATATTCTGCGTCGGCAACAATGACAAAATTCGCGAAAAAATGCTTGCCGATCCGCTGTTCATCCATCCGAACATCAAGGTGCTCGGGTTTACCCGCGAAGTCAGCAAGCTGATGGACGCCTCGGACCTGCTGATCACGAAGCCGGGCGGGATGACCTGCACCGAAGGAATGAGCAAAGGGATTCCGATGCTCTTCTACCACCCGATTCCCGGACAGGAGGAAGAGAACGCCGAATACTTCGTTCGCAACGGTTTCGGCGAGCTGCTCGACTCGACCGACACGATCGACAAATGGTTCGCGCTGATTCGCGAGCCGTACGCGGCAGGGTATTTCCGCCGGACGCTGATGTCGAAGCGCAATCAACAATACGATCCGATGCAATGTCCTCGCGCCGTCCTGCGACTGATGCAGTGACGGCTTCTTTTTCAAATTCGCAGCCGAATAACGTATGGGAATGAAGGGTAAAGTGTAGGCATACAATGCTAGATCGGAGAAGGGAGAGGGAATGATGAAGGAGCATGCGTTGGATGGCAAGACGATTATTTTGCGGCTTGAGCTCGATACGAGGCAAGCGCATTTCGGATCTGCGGCAACCGCCATCGAACGGGCGGGAGGCGATATTATCGCCATCGACGTCATCCAGACGGGACGCGAGAAGACCGTTCGCGATCTGACGGTCAAAATTGCCGAGACCGGCATGATCGCCAAGGTGAGCGATGCGCTCCGCCGGCTGCCCGGCGTCCGGCTCGTCAATGTCTCGGACCGTACGTTCCTTCTTCACCTCGGCGGCAAAATCGTCGTACAGCCGAAAGTTCCGATCCAGAACCGGGACGATCTGTCGCGGGTATATACGCCGGAAGTGGCCCGGGTGTGCGAGGCGATTCGCGAGGACGAATCCAAAGCGTATTCCCTTACGATCAAGCGCAATACGGTCGCCGTCGTCTCCGACGGCAGCGCCGTGCTCGGACTCGGCAATATCGGTCCGTATGCGGCCATGCCGGTAATGGAAGGCAAGGCGATGCTGTTCAAGCAGTTCGCCGATGTCGACGCCTTTCCGATCTGCCTGCATACGCAGGATACGGACGCCATCGTGGCCACCGTCAAGGCGATTGCGCCCGCTTTCGGCGGTATCAATCTGGAAGATATCGCGTCTCCCCGCTGCTTCGAAGTCGAAAGACGGCTGCGGGAAGAGCTCGACATCCCCGTCTTTCATGACGATCAGCACGGAACGGCGGTCGTACTGTACGCCGGTCTGCTGAATGCGCTGAAGCTGACAGGCCGCGCGATCGAAGACGCCCGCATCGTCGTGTGCGGCATCGGCGCGGCGGGAACCGCCTGCACGAAGATGCTGCTGGCCGGCGGCGCGCGCCATGTGATCGGCGTCGACAAGGAGGGCATCCTTACCGCGGACAAAACGTATTCGCATCCGATGTGGCAATGGTATGCCGAGCATACGAATCCGCAGCGCCTCTCCGGCGGACTCGCCGACGCGCTGCAAGGCGCCGATGTGTTCATCGGCCTGTCCGCCGGCGGCATTCTGACCCGCGATCATATCCGGGCGATGGCGCCGGATCCGATCGTCTTCGCGATGGCCAACCCCGAACCGGAAATTCGCCCCGAACTGGCCGAAGATCTCGTGGCCGTGTTCGCGACCGGGCGATCCGACTATCCGAACCAGATCAACAATGTGCTGTGCTTTCCCGGCATTTTCCGCGGCGCGCTCGATTGCCGGGCGAGTGAGATCAATGAGGCAATGAAGCTCGCCGCGGCCGAAGCGATCGCTTCCGTCGTCGGGGACGACGAGCTGAGCCCGATGTATATTATACCGAGCGTATTCAATCAGCACGTCGTCGAGGAAGTGCGGCGCCGCGTCGCGCTGGCCGCCTGGCAAAGCGGCGTCGCCCGCCGCAAGCCGAGGGAATGAACACTCCGCTTACAATGCGCTGCCGCCGTATAGGAAACGGTATTCCCAATGCTTTCCGACAATACTGTCGACCCGTACGCCGCCGGATTCCTTGGAATACGTATGCAATACTTTGCCGTCTCCCAGGTAAATGCCGACATGCGTAATTCTCGCCGTCGATTTGTTCACGCCCGCATAAGCCGAAGCTTTCGAGCCCCGATAAGACATGAAGAACATCAAGTCGCCCCGCTTCAGATTGCGCCAATTGGTCTTTATGCCGCCCTTGTCCTTCACATATTTGCCTTGGGAACGCGAATCGGCCGGCAGCTTGAGGCCAACGCCGTCGAGGAACGCCTGGCGGACGAAGTCCGAGCAGTCGAACGTGCGCGTATTGCTGCGGCTCGAACCGTATTCATACGGCGTGCCCAAATATTTCATGCCGGCGGCAATGACAGCTTCGACCGATTTCGACGAGGCAGACGGCTTGGACGGGGCGGGCTGGCTGCCGCCGGAAACGATAGATGTATATTTGGGTGAAGAAGAAATATAGCCGGTTTTTCCGTTTGCATCCCGCACATGGAGCCAGTATTTGTTGGTCTGGCTGATGACGCTGATCCGCTCGCCCTTCTTGAGCATCCGGATGACCTTCGCTGAAGTGGACGGGCCTGTCCGCAAATTGACTCCCCATTCGACTACAGCGGTCGCCTGGGCCGCATAGGCCGCCCCTTTTCCGATCGTTCCGACTGCTGTCAGGCTTCCGGCTACGAGCGCCGCAGCCAGCGTAACTTTGACGATGCTGCTTCTGATCCTCATGTTGGCGTATTCAACCTCCTGACGATTGGTTTCGATCGGTAACGTTACCGTGCATCCGGTCCGCGGCCGGTTGATTCGCCTACATTCTAGAATCGTATCGGCCGACCAGTCATCGACCGCTCGTCCCATCTTGCCGTCATCCCGTTTAGGCACTTAGAACCATCTGCGATATATGGAATTTCGCCTCACCGTTCAGCGTTCCGCTTGCCGGCACCTCCTCCCCGGACAACCCGAAACCGCCTGCGCCCCATGCGTTTGCGGCCTCCGCAGTCAATGACAGCCACGTCCATTTTCACGACCAATTCGCATGCAGGACCAAAGACCCATTTTCACTTTAGCCATTCATGACAGGAAACAATTACTAAAAGCAAAAATGAGAAAAAATGCGTCGATATTAAAATTTACACATCAAAATCATGTGTACTTATCCAAAGCGTAAAAAGAAAAAAATCCGCGGTTTGCGCGGATTCGATACGATATATTCAAGGCGATATATTCAAGCCGACATATTCAAGCCGGTACGATATTATCCATCAATAGGCTGTCCAACCGGCATCGGCAACAATCGTGGTGCCGTTGACGAAGCTGGAATCATCGGAAGCCAGGAACAGCGCGACCTTGGCTATCTCTTGCGGTTCGCCCACCCTCGGGTTGACGGCCATCCCGACGGACGCACGTTCCGCTCCGAACGGACTGGGCGCCGTGAGGGATGCGGCGATATTCGTATTCACGCCTCCCGGCGCAATGGCGTTGCAGCGAATGCCGAGATTCGCGTATTGAAAGCCGACATTTTTCGTGAAGCCGACGACGGCGTGTTTGGACGCGGTATAGGCGGCGCCCGCGCGCGAGCCGAACAGTCCGCCGGCCGAGGCGATGTTCACGATGACGCCCTTTTTCTTTTCCGTGAAAATGGGAAGCACCTTGCGCGTCGTCCGCATCGGACCGGTCGCGTTGACGGCGAACACTTTCTCCCACAGCTCGTCCGTCAATTCCCCGGCAGGAACGAAATTATCCATAATGCCGGCATTATTGACCAGAATATCCACCGTCCCAAAATGTTCGACCGCGCTGTCGATCAGCCGCTGAACATCCGCTTCAACGGCAACATTGGCCGCTACCGCAACGGCCGTCCCCCCTTTGGCTTCGATTCCTTTGACCACCTGATCGGCATGCTCCACATTCAAATCCGAAACGACGACCTTGGCTCCCTCCTCGGCGAAGAGCTCTGCGATCGCTTTCCCCATACCCGAGGCCGCACCTGTCACCACTGCTACTTTTCCGGAAAGCTTCATCCCTCTAACCTCCGTTTTGTGGTAAAATAAACATGTGTTCATTAACGAACACCTGTTAGGTTTAGTGTAATGAATCACGAAAGCCGGATGCAATCAATAAAAATCGTGCAAATGTCGATTACCCGACAATTCGGCATCGATTGTACATGAACTGCAAAGGATGATCGCCCGATATGCGTCAAACCGGGACCAAAACCGACCCCCGTGTCGTTCGCAGCAAAGCGGATATGCGCAAAGCACTGCTGCAGCTTATGGCCCAAAAGCCGTTTGCCGCCGTTTCCATCACCGATATCGTCAAACAGGCGAAGTATAACAGAGGGACCTTTTATGCCAATTATGCGAATAAAGAGGATCTCCTGGACGATATGATCTCCGAGACGATAAAGGATTTGCTCCGATCCTTCCGGGCGCCGTACGAAAAGGTGAATGTCTTTTACCCTCACGAGCTGCACGCGAATTCGATTATGATTTTCGATCATATTGCCCAGCACGCCGACTTCTACGCCATTGTGACCAGAAGCGACGCGCTGCCGGTGCTGAAAGAAAAAATGTTCGTTTCGCTGAAGCGAATCATAATGGAAGAGCTGGTTCACGACGACTCCGATGTCGATCCGGAATTGCTGGTCGTCTATTCGCTTCACGCGCTGCTCGGGCTGATCTTTCACTGGATTGAGAGCGGATTTGCCCATCCGCCCTCTTATATGCAAGAGCAGCTTGTAAAAATTTTGAACCATCAACCGGCAAACGCGAAGAAAGGAATCAAAACCCGGCACAGCGACCAATAAAAAAACCGGCCTTCGCCTGGCCGGTTTCTCAGTTCGATTCCATATCGGTATTGTCGGTCTTGCGGATGAGCTCGTCGATCCACAACATTTCTCCTCTCACCCGGGATAACGAATATTGCAGAACCTCGCTTCGGAACATTCCCGCATGGTCGTCCTTCCGCTTCTCAATATCCGCCAACTGGGCTTCGAGATGACGCTTTCTCATATTCAATATTCGAAGCCGGTTTTCCCGGGAAATTCGGTCAAACAACGACACCCGTATCATGAACTCGATGTAATGCTTGGCCTCTTTTTCCGTAAACGCATTGACAAGCTCCACGATTTTCTCTTTCCCTGCGGCCGTGATTTCGTACACATACTGATTCGGTCTGCCTTCCTGCTCGATCCGTTTTCGGCTTACAGCCCCCTCTTCCGTAAAACGGCGCAATGCCGGATATAACAGATTGTGGTTCACGTCCATTAAATACCCGAGGTCCTTCTGGATTTCTTTTTTAATTTCATATCCGTGTTTGGGGGCTTTTTCGATCTGAATTAATATGAGTAGGTCCATATACATGATTGCTGCCCCCTCGTCTGTTTTGGCGGTTGCACCGGTTTATCTACCGTAAGCATACCAACTCCCTGTTCGCTCTTCAACCGAAATTCGACAGGAAGGGGCGGAAGCAATGCCTTTGGACATGGGTCATAAGGAAGTCGTTTCCATCCGCTTAATATGTTAAATTAACATATGATAACGTAACGATATCGTTGCGATAATCGACCGGGAGGGATGCGAGTTGCAAAACGAAATTATTTCCTTAGCCGAAATCACCCAGTTCGGTTCACCGTCCGAAGAATTCAACCCCTATGATTGGTACAGGCACAAATTGGAAAACGAGCCGATCAGCTACCACGAGGCGACCGACACCTGGAATGTGTTTCGGTACGAAGATGTCAAAAGAGTGCTCAGCGATCACGAATACTTCTCCAGCGTGCGAACGCGCACGACGATCAGCGTAGGGGCCGACAACGACGAAGGGCGCCATATGAGCAAAATCAATCTGAGTTCCGACCCTCCGGAGCACCAAAAAGCCGTTCGCTGATTGCCGCCGCCTTTACCCCTCGCAGCCTGAAACTGTGGGAGCCGCGAATTCAGGAAATTGCAAGCCAGCTGCTGAAGGAGATGGAAGACGCGCCGGTGATCGATGTCGTCAAGGATTTTACCGGTGCGCTGCCGACGATCGTTATCGCCGATCTGCTCGGCGTTCCTTCGGAAGACCGGCTGTTGTTTAAACAATGGGTAGACCATTTGTTTCTGCCGCTGCCCAAGGACAATGCGGAAGACGTAAATGAGCTGAAGCGCCGCGCCGCCAAAGAATACTACGACTACCTCTTTCCTCATATTGTGCGGAAAAGATCGAATCTGACGGACGACATCATCTCGGACCTGATCCGGGTTGAGGTTGACGGAGAACGATTGTCCGACGACGAGATCGTCAGAACCACCATGTTTCTTCTCGGAGCCGGCATTGAAACGACGAGCCATCTGCTGGCCAACACGTTCTACTCCTTCCTGTACGATGACACCAGTATTTATTCGGAAGTCCGGGCGAGCCGGGAGTTGCTTCCCAACACGGTGGAGGAGATGTTGCGCTATCGGTTCCATATCGCCAAAATGGATCGAACCGTCAAACAGGACAATCGCGTGCTCGGCGTACATTTAAAAAAGGCGATGTCGTCGTCGCCTGGATGAGCGCCGCGAATATGGATAAAGAGGTGTTTGAAGATCCTTTTACCTTGAACATTCATCGTCCCAACAATAAGAAACATCTGACCTTCGGGATCGGCCCTCACTTCTGTTTGGGCGCGCCGCTGGCCCGGTTGGAGGCAAATATCGGCATCGGTATGTTCATGGATCAATTTCAACAAATCGAGCCGGTTCCCGGCTTTCAGCTGGAAGAGAACCTGACGCCGTCCGCGGCCGGCCAAATGCTGACTCAGCTGCCTCTCCGCGTGCATCAGGCGTAAAGGTCGAAAGGCCGTGTACCGCCATAGTCCCCTCCGTACGCGGCTGTCCGTGGTACAGCTGGGCGGGCGAGTCTCCACGGCCGGGCGGGCGGGTTCGTCCATTGTACGTGGCACAGCTGGGCGAGCGAGATGTCCGCGGCCGGGTGGACGAGATCGTCCGCTGTACGTGGCACAGCTGGGCGAGCGAGATGTCCGCGGCTGGGGGGACTCTCGTTAGCGGGCGCACCCGCGCCAGAAGTTATCCGGTCGAACTGCGCGACGGCAAAATCGGCATCGCGATGAATGCCGAAGCGGGAGTGCGGCGTATGCGACAGGTTGGCCCGGAGCCGCCGCGTGACGGTATCATCCGCCCGACTGCAGTCGGACAACAGCCCCTGCACCTGTTCACTGCCGTTCTCATTCGTTTTAAATTAACGAATCCTGCAAAA